>NZ_JBWKZH010000080.1:0-24085 GCF_059424305.1 Hydrogenophaga sp. GW456-12-10-14-TSB4
CCCCCACGCCCTCCGCGGCCGGAGCCCCCGGAGGTGGGCGCGGGCAGGAATTGCAGGAACAGCGCCGCCAGCATGCCCAGCAGGCCGGCGCCGATGGCCACCCAGACCACGGCGGTCAGCACCCAGGCCAGGCCGCCTGCCCCGACGCCGGTGAGCAGGGTGCCCAGCTTGTTGCCGAAGATGCCGCGCAGCACGGCTGAAAACATGGGCACGGCGAAAACCAGGAAGACCAGCACCTCCATGCCATCGAAATCGTCGAGGCCGGCGCCGTCGCGCGTGGCCTGCTCGCCGGGCAGCGGCAGGTTCTCGCCCCGGATGCGGGCCAGGATCTGGTCCACCCCGGCCTGGATGCCGGCGGCGTAGTTGCCGATGCGGAACGCGGGGGTCACGGCGCCGTCGATGATGCGCCTGGCCATCAGGTCGGGGATCGCGCCTTCGAGTGCCTTGGCGGTGGCGATGCGCAGGCGCCGGTCGTCCTTGGCGATCACGAACAGCACGCCGTCACCGACCTCGCGCCGGCCGATCTTCCAGGCATCCCCCAGCCGTTGCGTGTAGTCGGCGATGTCTTCGGGCGCCGTGGTGGCCACCATCACGACCACCACCTGCGAGCCGTTGGTTTTTTCAAAAGCCGCGAGCTTGGCTTCAATGTCGGCGAGGCTCGCCGCGTCCAGCGTGCCGGTCTGGTCGATCACGCGCGCGCGCAGCTCGGGGATGGGCTGCAGGGCCTGCGCCAGCGCCCACACCGGGAGGAAGCACAGTCCCAGGGCCAGCAGCCACCGGGCCAGGCGCTGCGTCATGGCTTCTTGAAGTCCACCGTGGGCGGCGTGGAGATCGCCGCCTCGTTGGCGACCTGGAAGTTGGCCTTGGGGCTGTAGCCGAAGACCATCGCGGTGAGGTTGCTCGGGAAGCTGCGCGCGAGCACGTTGTACTCCTGCACCGTCTGGATGTAGCGGTTGCGCGCCACCGTGATGCGGTTTTCGGTGCCTTCGAGCTGCACGCGCAAATCGCTGAAACCCTGGTTGGCCTTGAGGTTGGGGTACTGCTCCACCACCACCATCAGGCGGCTGAGTGCACTGCCCAGTTCGCCCTGCGCGGCCTGGAACTGCTGCATCGCCGCCGGGTTGTTCAGCGTCTCGGGCGTGACCTGGATCGAGGTGGCCTTGGCGCGCGCCTCGATCACGCGGGTCAGCGTCTCCTGCTCGAAGTTCGCTTCGCCCTTGACGGTCGCGACGATGTTGGGAATGAGGTCGGCGCGGCGCTGGTACTGGTTGAGCACCTCCGACCAGGCCGACCGGCTTTGCTCGTCCAGGCGCTGGAAGTCGTTGTAGCCGCACCCCGTCAAACTGGCGGCGAGCAACAGGGCGGCCGCCCAGGTGGACAGGCGTCGAATGGATGTGCGCATAAAACCTCCGCTGGATGGGATCACGTCGATGAGCGGGAATATACCCGGGGGTGCTCCCGGGTGACCGGGCGCGGCGGCAAAATAGCCGGCATGCGAAAACCCAAACTGCCTCCCGGTTCGGCGGACGACACGGAGGCCGCCTTCTACGACGCCCTGCAGCACGCCGACATCGAGCGACTCATGGCCTGCTGGGTCGACGAGGACGACATCGTGTGCGTGCACCCGGGGGGGCCCCGGCTGGTGGGGCATGCCGCCGTGCGCGCCGCGTTCGAGGCCATGTTCGCCAATGGCAGCGTGCAGGCCCACCCGGAGAAGGTGCGGCGGCTGGATGCTGGCGGCTGCAGCGTGCACAGCGTGGTCGAGCGCGTCACGGTGATGACCGACGACGGCATGCAGCACGCCTGGGTGGTGGCGACCAATGTCTATGCCAAGACCGCCCAGGGTTGGCGCATGGTGGCGCACCATGCCAGCCCCGGTTCTCGCACCGAGCCCCTTGAAACCTTGACGACCCAGCCGGTGCTGCATTGAACCTGGACCGTTTTTCCTACCGTGCGCCGTGGTGGTTGCCCGGCGGCAATGCGCAGACCATCTGGGCTGCGCGGGCCAGCCGCCGCCATTTCGGGCCGCAGCCCAAGTGGCAGCGCAGCCGCTGGAACACGCCCGACGGCGACTTCATCGATGTAGACCTCGCCCGGCACACCAGCGCGCCGCAGGCGCCCCTGCTGGTGCTGTTTCATGGCCTGGAGGGCTCCTCGGCGAGCCAGTACGCCGTGGCCTTCGCCGACTTCGCCGCCGCCCACGGCCTGGCCTACGCGGTGCCACATTTCCGGGGCTGCTCGGGCGAGCTCAACCACGCACCGCGCGCCTACCACTCGGGGGATTTTCAGGAGATCGACTGGATCCTGCGCCGCTTCGCCGAAGAGCACCCGGGTCGTCCTCTGATCGCGGTGGGCGTGTCGCTGGGGGGCAATGCCCTGATGCGCTGGGCCGGCGAGCTGGGCTCGGAGGCGGCATCCCACGTGCATGCCATCGCGGCGGTGTGTTCGCCGCTGGACCTCGCTGCCGGCGGCCACGCCATCGGGCGCGGCTTCAATCGGTTGGTCTACACGCGCATGTTCATGCAATCCATGGTGCCCAAGGCCCTCGGCAAACTGGAGCAGCACCCCGGGCTGTTCGACCGGCAGCAATTGCTGGCCGCGCGGGATCTCTACGAGTTCGACAACCTCTTCACCGCGCCGCTGCACGGCTTCAAGGACACCGCCGACTACTGGGCCCGGGCATCGGCCAAGCCGGTGCTGCGCGACATTCGCGTACCCGCGCTCGCCCTCAATGCGCGCAACGACCCCTTCGTGCCCGCCGAATCCCTGCCCACCCAGCAGGACGCGGGGCACCACGTCACCTTGTGGCAACCCGACCAGGGGGGGCATGTGGGCTTTCCGGTCTCGCACGGACCCTTGGGCCTGCCCGGTCATGTGCGCGCCATGCCCGAGGCCGTGGGAAACTGGCTGCTCGCCCACCTCTGAGAACCTCCGTCATGGACGACATCGTCAAGGCCGCCATGGCCAAATGGCCCAACGTGCCGCATTGTTACGGCTGGCTGGGCCTGGACGCGCGCGGCAACTGGTACATGCGGGACGACCGCACGCAGGCGCAGGGGCCGTTCCCCGCCAGCAAGGGCTCGCTGCTCAAGCACGACAAGCTCATCGAGTTCATCCAGCGCAACTACGCCGCCGACGCGCAGGGCCAGTGGTACTTCCAGAACGGTCCCCAGCGCGTGTATGTCGAACTCGAAGCCACGCCGTGGATCTGGCGCCTGCAGCCCGGGGGCGGGGTGCTGTCCCACACCGGCACCCAGGCCCGGGTGCAGGGCAGCCTGCTTGACGAGACCGGCCGGCTGTACCTGGTGACCGATCTGGGGGTCGGCCTGGTGCACAGCGCCGACATGAACCTCGCTGCCGATGCGGTCGAAGCCGGCCGCTGGGCCCCGGACGAGGTGCGCGGCGAAGCCTTGCCGGCTCAGTTCGGCTTCGTTCAGCATCCTGTGGTGACCCAGGGGGCCTGAGGGCTCGCACGGCCACAAAAAAGCCGGCACGAGGCCGGCTTTTTTTGATGCGAAAGCGGTGAGCGACTTACTTCACCGCACTCAGCATGTACTGCACGGCGGCCTTGATGTCGGCATCCGGGGCGGCCGAACCGCCCTTGGGCGGCATGGCGCCCTTGCCCTTGATCACCGTGGCGGTCAGGGCGTCCAGGCCGGCGCCCACGCGAGGTGCCCAGGCAGCCTTGTCACCGAACTTCGGTGCACCGGCCACACCGGCCACGTGGCAGACGGCGCAAGCCTGCTTGTAGACACCTTCGCCCGCGCCAGCGGCCACCGTGGCAGCCGCGGGGGCCGGCGCAGCGGCGGCGGGAGCCGCAGCAGGGGCCGGGGCAGCGGCGGGTGCCGGTGCGGTAGCGGCAGGTGCGGCTGCCGCGGGTGCAGCTGCGGCGGCTGGCGCTGCGGCCTGCGGCTCGGGGAACTTGCCGCCGGCGGCGTTGGCCATGTGCACCACGGCACGGCCGATCTCGGGATCACGGAACGCGCCGCCGCCTTGTGCGCCCATGGCGCCCTTGCCCTTGAGGGCGGAGGTCAGCAGGGCTTCATAGCCGGTCGCGATGCGGGGGCCCCAGGCGGCAGCGTCGCCGAACTTGGGCGCACCGGCCAGTCCGGCGGCGTGGCAGGCCACGCACTGGGCGGTGTACACCGACTCGCCCGAGGCGAGCGGGCGGTTGGCGTCGCGCAGCTCCACCGTGCCCACACGCTGGATGCGTTGCGCGATCGCCTGTTCCATGTCCACCGCGCCGGCCGCCGGCTTGTTGGCCGACACCACGTAGTACACCAGTCCGATGATGATGAAGATGGGCGCGACGAACGCGAAAAAAGCCGTCCACATCAACTGGGTTGGCGTCTTGATGGGGCCGGTATGGTGTTCTTCGTGCGCGTGGTCGCTCATGATGTCCTCAGAGGGGGCGAAGCAAGGCTTGTGTGATGTGGGGCATGCCAGCGTCAGGCCGGGCAAACAGCCTTGGATTATAGCCAAGGCCCCTCGCACCGGCCGGTGGCCAGGTCCCGGCTGATAGAATCAGTGGGTTGCGGCTGTAGCTCAGTGGATAGAGTATTGGCCTCCGAAGCCAAGGGTCGTGGGTTCGATCCCCGCCAGCCGCACCAAGCCTTGCAATGTGTTCAAGATCGGGCCGGGTTCCTACCCTCGGACGGCGAATTCATATCCTGAAAGCCCGGTTCCGGCGCTGGAATGAGCCCACTGGGGGAAACCCCGAACCGTCTTGAATCCCATGGGGTCGATCGACAGAATCGATCCCATGAAAATTGCCGAACGCGCCACCGACGCCCTGTCCCCCCCGCCCAGTGCCGACCGATCCGGCACCCAGAGCCTCACAAAGGCCATCCGCCTCATGCGCGCCATCGCCGCGCGCCCTGAGTTCGGCTGGCGCCTGTCGGATCTCTCCGCCGCCTGCGGCATGGACAAGGCGACCGTGCACCGCATGCTCTCGTGCATGGTCGAGGAACGCCTGGTGCGCCAGCGCAGCAGCGACCGCCATTACCTGCCCGGGCCCTTCATGTTCGAGCTCGGCCTGGCCTTGCCCGACGCGATGCATTTCCAGCGCGCTGCCGAGGCCGCGGTGAACGCCTTCGCCAAGCGCATGGGCGGCCTGGCGCTGCTGCAGTACCGCAGCGGCAACGAGTACGTGTGCAGCCTGCGCGCCGGCACGCTGCAGCTCGCCGGCATGATGGTCTACCCGGGTACGCGAAGGCCGCTGTTTTCGGCCGCCGGTGGCGTGGCCATCCTGCAGACGCTGCCGGCCGACGAGGTGCGCGGCATCCTGGCCGAGAACGTCGCGGGTGAGATTGGCCGCCACGGCACGGTGCGCCTGGCCAGTCTGCAGAAGATGTACGACCGCTCGGCCGAACACGGCTGGGGCGTGAACCTCGGCGACGTGGTGCCCGGCGTGCATGCCTTCGGCATCAAGATCACCAACGAGGCCGGCGAGGCCTTCGCTGCGCTCTCGCTGGTGGGTACGGCGGAGCTGTACCCCGCCGCGCGCCTGGACCAGGTGCACCAGGAAATGCAGCTCGCGGCCGACGCCCTGTCGGCCGACGCGCGTAAGTTCAACATGTGAACTTCACGCCGGCCCGCGCCTTCCCGCCAGGGCGCCGGGCCTCTACCTTCGCGGGGTCGTCCTTCATGAACCCCGCGAATGTCCATCCAATCCGCCATCAACCTGGAAGACCTGCGACAGCAGGCCCGCCGCAAGCTGCCGCGCATCGCCTTCGATTTCATCGACGGCGGCGCCGATGACGAGCTCTGCCTGCAGCGCAACCGTGCCGCCTTCCAGCGCCACACGCTGGTGCCGCGCTACCTGCGCGATGTCGCGCAGCGGGACCAGTCGGTCGAGCTCTTCGGCCACCGCTACGCCAGTCCGATCGGCATCTCGCCCACCGGCCTGGCCGGCCTGTTCCGCCCCGACGCGGACCTGATGCTGGCCGCTGCGGCGCGCGAGGCCAACGTCCCCTTCCTGCTCTCCAGCGCCAGCAATGCCGCGCTGGAAGACGCCGCGGCCGTCGCGCCCGACAACGTGTGGTTCCAGATGTACTGCACCACGAACGAGTCGATCAACGCCGACCTCGTGCAGCGCGCCATCCGCGCCCAGGTTCGGGTGCTCGTGGTGTCGGTGGATGTGCCGGTCAACTCCAACCGCGAGCGCAACAAGCGCAACGGTTTCTCGCGCCCCTTGAAGATGACGCCGGGTGTGGTGCTCGAAGCCCTGGGCCACCCGGGCTGGGTGCTGCGCTACCTGCGCGCCGGAGGCATCCCCATGATGCGCAACTGGCTGCCTTACGCGCCCGAAGGCGCGAAGGCCTCGCAGGTGGCCGACTTGTACGGCACGCTCACGCCCGCCCCCATGGTCTCGTGGCAGCACATCCGCCAGATCCGCGAAGCCTGGCGCGGCCCGCTGGTCATCAAGGGCCTGCTGCACCCCGAGGACGCACGCCAGGCCGTGCACCTGGGCGTGCAAGGCCTGGTGGTGTCCAACCACGGCGGGCGCCAGCTCGACGCCGCCCCTTCTCCGCTGGACATGTTGCCAGCCGTGCGCGAGGCCGTGGGGAACAACGCCGAGCTCATGCTCGACAGCGGCGTGCGCCGCGGCTCCGACCTGGTGATCGCGCGTTGCCTGGGCGCGCGCTCGGCGATCTTCGGGCGCCCCACGCTGTTTGGCGTGGCCGCCGCCGGCCAGGCCGGCGCGGCGCGCGCGCTGGCCATCGTGCGCAACGAAGTCGACATGGTGCTCGCGCAGATCGGCTGCCGCCGTTTCGACGAGCTGAACGAAAGCTACCTCTGGCGCGAGGGCACACCGTTGCCGCGCGCCGGCACCGCCAACCCCCTGCCGGCCGACCGGCCGGCAACCACCCCCACCCCTGAGGAGACAGCATGAAGACAGCACAAGGACTGACGCGGCGCGATGCCGTGGGCTACATGGCCGGCGTGGCGACCGGCATCGCGGGCCTGGGTGCCAGCGGCACCGCCCTGGCGGCCACGCAATGGCGGGCCTACACCTACAACGCGGTCGCCACGGTCACCGCCGTCAAGGGTCTCAACACCCTGTTCGAGGCGATCCAGAAGGAAACGCAGAACGAGTTGAGCGTGCGCCTGAACCTCGGCGGCACGCTGCCCATCACGGCCACCAACATCACGCAGGCCGTGGCCGACAACGTGGTGCAGCTCGGTGACGACGCCTTCTTCGTCGGCAGCGTGCCGGTGGGCGGCATCGTGCGCCTGCCCATGTTCCTGCCGCGCCGCGCCGACTTCGAGAAGGCCTGGGACGCCGCCGCGCCCTACCTGCGGGCCGACTACGCGAAGAAGAACGTGGTGCTGCTGGGTCGCTACATCTTCCCGGAGAACGTGATGTGGTCGCGCAAGAAGCTGACCTCGCTGGCCGATGTGGCGGGCCAGAAGATCCGCGTGATCTCGCCCGAGCAGTCCGAGTTCATCAAGCTGCTCGGCGGCATCCCGGTCACGCTGGGCACCTCCGAGGTGGCGGCCGGCATCGACCGCGGCGTGATCGACGGCGCGCTCACCGCCAGCTCGGGTTACGGCCATGTGTGGCGCGACCTGCTCAAGTACAGCTACCGCCTCAACGTGAGCTTCGTGGACTCCCTGATCCTGGTCAACAAGGATGCGTGGGACAAGCTCACGCCCGAGCAGCGCACCAAGGTGCAGGCCCTGGTGGACGAACACACCAAACGCATCACCGCCGCCATGGCCGCCGAGGACACCGAGATCACGAAGAAGCTCGCCGAAGGCGGCATGGTCGTGACCGAGCCCAGCGCGGCCGACCTCGCCGAGGCCGAGCGCCGCATCACGCCCTACTGGAAGGAGTGGGGCGAGAAGCGGCCGGCGGCGCAGGAAGCGCTGCAAAAAGTGCGCGTGGCGGGAGGTCGCTGAGATGGCTGACGTTGCCGAAAGGCTGTCGGTGGACACCGAACTGCATGCCGAGGACGGCGACGCCTTCAGCCCGCCCGAAGACGCGTTCTCGCGCCTGGGCCGCCGCCTGAGCGAATGGGCCATGGTGGGCCTGGTGCTCCTGATGGGGGCCGAGATGGTGGTGCGCACCCTGTTTGGCTGGTCCATCCAGTTCAGCAACGAGGTGGGCGGCTATGCGCTGGTCGCCATCACCTTTCTTTCGCTGGCCTCGGGCCAGCTCGAGCACGCTTACCACCGGGTGCATTTCGTCGAGCACCGGCTCGGTCCCGTGGGGCAGGCGCGACTGCGCCTGGGGTTCGACCTCGCCACCTTCGTGGTCACCGGGGTGCTGCTGGCCGAGTTCGTGCGCTTCGAGTGGATCACCTGGCACTCGGGCGACGTGGCCGCGACCTCGCTCATGACCCCGCTGTGGGTGCCGCGCTTCGTCATGCCGGTGGGCATGCTGATGCTGGCCTGGGCGCTGCTGGCGACCCTGCGCGGCGACTGGCGCCGCCTGCAGGCGGCGCGACAGGAGCAACACCATGCATGAGTACCTGATCATCGGCATCTTCGTGCTCTTCATCGGCCTGCTGGCCACCGGCATGTCGGTGCCCTTCGCCATCCTGCTGCCGGGCATCGCCTACCTGTGGCTGCAGGGCGGCGTGGGCGCGCTGCACGGCCTGGGCCTGGCGAGCTGGGGCAGCATGGACAGCTACACGCTGACCGCCATTCCGCTGTTCGTGCTGATGGCCGACATCCTGCAGGGCAGCGGGCTGGGCCTGCGGGTCTACGGCGGTCTGTCCAAGCTGGTGCGGCGTGTGCCGGGTGGTCTGCTGCAGACCAACATCGCGGGCTGCGCCGTGTTTGCGGCGGTCAGCGGCTCCAGCGTGGCCACGGCCGCTTCGATCGGCAAGGTGGCCTTGCCCGAGCTCAAGGCGCGGCGCTACGACGCGCGCCTGGCCACCGGCTCGCTGGCCGCCGGCGGCACGCTGGGCATCCTGATTCCGCCCTCCATCGCCATGATCGTCTACGCCACCTTCACCGAAACCTCGGTGGCCAAGCTCTTCATGGCCGGGGTGATTCCGGGTGTCGTGCTCACGCTGATGTTCATGGCCTACCTGGCCTTCGCCGCGATCCGCCGGCCCGGGATCGCGCCCCGCGAGACCGAACCGCTCACGCGCGAGACCGTGCTGCGCGCCCTGGTGGACATCGTGCCCTTCATGCTGCTCATCCTGGGCATCATGGGCGCCATCTACACCGGCGTGGCCACGCCCACCGAGGCGGCCGCCGCGGGCTGCATTTTCGCGATCGTGATCGCCAGGCTCTTCGGCCAGCTGCCGTGGCGCGAATTCGTGGACTGCCTCAAGCGCTCCACGCTGGTCACGAGCAACATCCTGTTCATCACCTACGCGGCCTTCATCTTCTCGTACGCCATGGCGGTGGCCGGCGTGGGCGAGGACATCACGGCCTTCATCGTGGGGCTGAACCTGAGCAAGATGGAATTTCTCCTGGCCCTCTTCATCCTGTTCACCGCGCTCGGCGCTCTGGTGGAGAGCCTGGGCATGATCGTGATCACCGTGCCGCTGCTGTACCCGTTGCTGGCCCCCTACGGCATCGACCCGGTGTGGTTCGGCATCGTGGTGGTGGTGTTCATCGAGATGGGGCAGATCACGCCCCCGATCGGCATCAACCTGTTCGTGATCCAGAGCATCGCGCGCGGCAACCTGTCGGACGTGGTCATGGGCACCATTCCCTTCCACCTGATCATGTTCCTGCTGGTGGCCCTGCTGATCGTGCTGCCCGAGCTCGCGCTGTGGCTGCCCAACCAGGTCTCGGGAGGCTGATCGATGTTTGCCCCTCCCCAGCGGCTGCAGGCCGAGGTCTTCGCCCGCATCCCCGAGCGCTTCCACATGGCGGAGCGCCAGTGCGACTGGACCCGCACCCAGTTGCACGGCGCGCCCACGCCCGTGTTCCTCGAAGGCCCCTCGTTCGACCGGCAGGGCAACCTGTGGGTGGTGGACATCCCCTGGGGCCGCATCTTCCGCATCGATCCGAAGAGCGAAGTGGAGCTGGTGACCCAGTACGACGGCGAGCCCAACGGCCTGAAGTTCCACCCCGACGGCCACGCCTTCATCACCGACTTCCGGCGCGGTCTCATGCGGCTGGACCCGGTCAGCGGCCGCGTGGAGCCCTACCTGGAACGCGCGCGGCTCGAAGGCTTTCGCGGCCTCAACGACCTGTTCTTCGCCTCCAGCGGCGACCTGTATTTCACCGACCAGGGCATGAGCGGCCTGCACGACCCGAGCGGGCGCCTCTACCGCCTGCGCGCCAGCGGCGATCTCGACCTCGTGCTGGCCGGCATTCCCAGCCCCAACGGCCTGGTGATGAACCTCGACGAGAGCGCGGTCTACCTCGCCGTGACGCGCGACAACGCCATCTGGCGCGTGCCGCTCACCGCCGACGGCACGGCCACCAAGGTGGGCGTGTACATCCAGATGTCGGGCGGCGGCGGGCCCGACGGCATCGCGCTCGACGCCGAGGGCGGCCTGGCCGTCAGCCACGTGGGTTTCGGCGCGGTCTGGATCTTCAGCCCCAGGGGCGAGCCGCTGTACCGCATCGACGCACCCAACGGCGGCATCACCACCACCAACTGCGCCTATGGCGGGCCCGATGGCCGCACCCTGTACCTGCTGGAGTCGCGTTCGGGCACCGTGTTCACCGCGCGCGTGCCGGTGGCTGGCCGGCCGATGTACTCGCACAAGTTCAATATGTGAAACCCTGCAGCACCGCCGCACCCGCAAGCGCCGCGCCCCGCGCTACCTTTGCACCCAGCGACACGCCACACACAAAACGACCTGGAGACCTCACCATGAAATGCCTGATTCGACGCCGCCTGCTGACCGGCCTCACCGCGCTGGCCGCGCTGGTCACCGTGAGCGCGCCCGCGCTGGCGCAGGGCGAGTGGCCCACCAAGCCGGTGCGCATCATCGTGGCCTACCCGGCCGGCCAGAGCACCGACATCGCCACCCGCTACTTCGCCGAGAAGCTCACGCATGCGCTGGGCCAGAACGTGTTCGTGGAGAACCGCCCGGGCGCCTCCGGCAACATCGGCACGGCCGCCGCCGCCCGCGCCACGCCCGACGGCTACACGCTGGTCATGGGCGCCAACGGCACCCACGCCATGAACCCCGCGCTGTTCCTGAATCCGGGCTTCGACGCCGAAAAGGACTTCGACCCCATCGTGCTGACGGCGCTGATTCCCTTTGCGATCTCCGCCGCGCCCAATGTGCCGGTGAACTCGCTGTCGGAGCTGATCGCGCTGGCGCGCAGCAAGCCCGACAAGGTGGACGTGGCCATCCCCAGCGTCACCGGTCAGCTGGTGCTGGAGATGCTCAAGCAGCACAACGTGCCGCTGTTCCCCGTGAAGTTCAAGGGCTCGGCCGATGCCATGACTGCCGCGCTCGGCGGCCACGTGCCGATCCTGATCGACACGGTGGCCGCCACTCGCACCCAGCTCGGCAAGATCAAGCCGCTGGCCGTGACCACGCTGGCGCCGCTGGCCTCCATGCCTGGCGTGAAGACCGCCAGCGAGCAGGGCCTGCCCAATTTCACCCTGGCGGCCTGGAACGTGCTGATGGTGCCCAAGGGCGTGCCGGCGCCCATCCAGGCGCGGCTGGGGGCCGAGATGAAAAAGATCCTGGATCTGCCGGAGACCCACAAGGCCCTGTCAGACCTGGGCTTCGAACGGGCACAACCCAAGACCACCGCCGAGCTGGTCGCCTGGCTGCAGGCGGAGCGGCGCAACTTCGCGCAGCTCATCCAGGCCGCCCAGATGAAACCCGAATGACCCCGATCCAACGAGACACCGACATGCCCAAGATCCAGACCTCCCCCCTGCATTCCAGCTTTGCCGTCCAGGTGCACACGTCCATCATGGACATCGTCGACAACGAAGCGGCGATCGAAGAGCTCAAGGCCATCTGGCGCAAGTCGCCGGTGATGATCTTTCGCCGCCAGTCGCTCGACGAGCCCGAGCTGGTGCGCTTCACCCAGCGCTTCGGCCACTGCGAGACCTCGGGCCGCAAGGACATCCAGTCGCCGTACCACGAGCAAATCATCTACTTCAGCACCCTGAAGTACTCGGACGGCCGTTTCGTCGGGGGCTTCGCTGGCGGCGAGGACGTGGACTGGCACTCCGACCAGACCTTCCAGGTGCGCCCGGCCACCGGCGCCATCCTCTACGGCACCGAGGTGCCGCGCGACGGCGGCGACATCTACTGGGCCGACCAGTACGCGGCCTGGGACAAGCTGCCCGCCGACGTGCAGCAGCTCATCGACGGCCGCATGGGCACCTTCCGCTACGCCAAGCGCTACGCCATGCTCAACACCCTGGAACTGCAGGACAAGGCCAAGGCCAACGCGCTGCTGAGCCTGCCCGATGCCCAGCACCCGGTGGTGCTCACGCACCCGGGCAACGGTCGCAAGGCGCTCTACGCCGACCCCACCACGCTCATCGGCATCGAAGGCCTGAGCGACGAGCAGAACACGCGCGTGCTGCCGCTGCTGTTCGCGGCCGGTGGCGACCCGGCCCACGTGTACCGCCACAAGGTGCAGAACGGCGACCTGATGATGTGGGACAACGGCTGCACCATGCACCGCCGCGACGTGATGCAGATCGACCAGCCGCGCCTGATGAAACGCACCACCTTCCGGCTCTCCGAGGCCGAGTACTGCGTGCCGCACGCCTGAACAGGAAAACCGCTCCGTGAACCGACCCTCCGTTTTCCTGCGCGTCAACCGCGTGGCGCCCGACGTCTGCGCCCAGGCGAAAGACGTGACCGTGGCCGACCTCCACGAAAGCACCGCCCACCTGGGCTTCAGCGGGCTCATGGCGCCGCGCATGCGGCGGGTGACACCGGGTGCGCGCATCGCGGGCCCGGCCATCACCGCGCTCACGCAACCCGGCGACAACCTCATGATGCACCGCGCCCTGCGCCTGGCGCAGCCGGGTGACGTGCTGGTGGTGACCTGCCTGGGCGAGACCTCGGCCGCGCAGTGGGGCGACGTGGCCACCACCTACGCGATCGAGGTGGGGTTGGCGGGCGTGGTGGTGCAGGGCTGCGTGCGCGACGTGGACAACGTGCTCGGCATGGGCATGGCCGTGTGGGCCACGCACATCTCGCCGGTCCATGCGGACAAAGGCAAGGGCGGCGGCGTGAACGTGCCGATCAGCTGCGGCGACGTGCTGGTGCGCCCCGGCGACCTCGTGGTGGCCGATGGCGACGGCGTGCTGGTGCTGCCGCGCGACGAGGCCGCCGCGGTGGTCAGCGCCGCGCAGGCCAAGATGCGCAAGGAAAGCGAAGCCGCCGAGGCCATCCGCCGGGGCGCCACGGTGTGGGACCTGAGCGGCGCGGCCGCGGCCTACACGCGGCTCGGCGTGGAAGAGGTCGACGCCGCTTACGACGACCGGGTGTGAAGGTCTGCGTCTTCGGCGCGGGCGCCGTCGGTGGCTACCTCGCGGCGCGGCTGCTCGGCGCCGGGGTGGACGAGCTCTCTGTCGTGGCGCGCGGCGCGCACGGCCGTGCCATCGCGCAGCGCGGCCTGCTGCTGGTGGAAGAGGGCGTCCACCACCGGTTCTGGCCCGCGCGCGTGGCCGCCGTCGCCCAGGCGTTGCCACCGCAGGACATCGTCTTCGTCGCGCTCAAGGCCCACGCCCTGCCCGCCGCCGCGGCCGACATCGCGCACCTGCTGGGGCCCACCGGCACGGCGGTCTTCGTGACCAACGGCATTCCCTGGTGGTGGCATTTCCGGGGCGCGCCGACGGCGGCCGCGCCCTTGCCCCTGCTGGACCCGACCGGCGCGCTGTGGTCGCAGGTGCGGCCCGAGCGCGCGCTGGGCTGCGTCGTCTACTCGGCCAACCGCCGCCTGGGCCCGGGCGAGATCGAACACGTGGCCAACAACCGCTGGATCTTCGGCGAGCCCGACGGCCAGGTCTCGGCCCGCTTGCAGGACGTTCTTCGCCTGGTGCGGCGCGCGGGGCTGCAGGCCGAAGGCAGCGACGACCTGCGGCGCGAGGTCTGGACCAAGCTGCTGCGCAACGCCCCGCTCAACAGCGTGTGCGCGCTCACGCGCCTGCCGGTGGACCGGCTCGCCGATCACCCCGGGCTGGTGGCCCTGTGCCATGGTGTGATCGACGAGATCGTCGCCATCGCGGCCGCGCAGGGCCACGACATTGCGCCGCGCGCCGCCCAGGCGCGCGAAGCGCCGCTGCGCGGCGGTGCGGTCGGTGGCCCGGCCACGCCGGCCCTGCAACCCTCGATGCTGCAGGACGTGCTCGCCGGTGTGCGCACCGAGAGCGCGGCCATCCTGGGCCAGGCGCAGCTCTTCGCGCGCGAGGCCGGCGTGCCCACGCCGCGCATCGACGTGTTGCTGGCCCTGCTGCAGGGGCTGGACGCCGGCTCAGTCCAGGCTGGCGCCGGATGAGCGGACCACCTCGGTCCACTGGGTGATGTCCTCGCGCAGCAGGGCGCCAAAGCGCTGCGGGTCGCTGGCAAAGGGCTCGGCGCCCTGGCCGGTGAACTTCTCCACCACGTCGGGCGATTTGAGCAGCTCGTTCACGTCGGCGTTGATCTGCCGGATCACCGCCGCCGGCGTGCCGGCCGGCGCGAACAGGCCGAACCAGGGGTTGACGTCGAAGTCCTTGAAGCCGGCTTCGGCGATGGTCGGGATGCCGGCGAAGGCTGCCGCGCGCTGCCGGCTGGTGAGCGCGATCGGGCGCAGGCTGCCCTGGCGGATCGCGCCCGCCACCGAAGGCAGGCTGGTGAAGACCAGGTCGATCTGGCCGGCCATCAGGTCCTGCATGGCCGGTGCCGCGCCCCGGTACGGCACGTGGGTGAGCGTGACGCCGGTGCGCTTGCTGAACATCACGCCCAGCAGGTGGTTGACCGAGCCGTTGCCCGCCGAGCCGTAGGTGAGCGGCGTGCGCTTGGCGGCCTCGATCAGCTCGGGCACGCTGCCGACCTTGGAGCCGCTGCGCGCCACCACCACGAAGGGCAGCGTGGCCAGGGTCGCCACCGGCTCGAAGTCCTTCACCGGATCGAAAGGCAGCTTCTTGTAGAGCGCGCCGTTGATGGCGTGCGTGCCCGAGTAGCTCATCAGCAGCGTGTGGCCGTCGGGCGCGGCGCGCGCCACGCCCTCCATGCCGATGTTGCCGCCCGCGCCGGCGCGGTTCTCCACCACCACCGGCTGGCCCCACTTCTCGGCCAGCTTCTGCGCCATGACGCGCGCCAGCGTGTCCGAGGCGCCGCCCGGTGTCTGCGGCACGACGATCTTCACGGGCTGGCTCGGAAAGGCCCAGGCGGGCCCGGCGAGGGCGAGGCCCAGCGCGGCCGCGGCCGCGAGTTTGGTCAAGGTGGCGGTCATGGTGTTGTCTCCGGTGGCTCGCTGGCGCTGCGCTGAAGGGCCTCGATCACATGCGCCAGCTGTTGAGGCATCGAGGTTTCGAGAACCGAGGGGGGCAGGGCGGCGATCGCGCGCGCCCCCAGGCGTTCGACCAAGCGGCGCAGGCGGTAGCGCGCCCGTTCCTGCTGCAGCTGGGCGCGGCGCGGCGAATCCGCCAGCCAGGCCTGGTGCGCGTCGATGGCGTCCGACAGCGCGGCGATCGACTCGGGCCGTGTGGCCGAGGCCAGCAGCACCGTGGGCCGCCAGCTGCCGGGCTCGCGGCGCGAGACGGCCGCGATGCGCTGGATGTCGGTGGCCATCTTCTGCGCGCCCGCCAGGTCGCACTTGTTGACCACGAACACGTCGGCCATTTCCATGATGCCGGCCTTCATGGCCTGCACCACGTCGCCGCTTTCGGGCAGCAGCACCAGCAGCAGGGTGTCCACCTGCGCGCGCGCCGCGTACTCCGCCTGGCCCACGCCCACCGTTTCGAGCAGCACCTCGTCGAAGCCATGGGCGTCCATCAGGTCCAGCATCTCGGGCAGGTTGTCGGACAGGCCGTCGGAGGTGGAGCGCGAGCCGATCGAGCGGATGTAGAGATCGGGGCTGCCCGCGAGGTCGTCCATGCGGATGCGGTCGCCCAGGATCGCGCCGCCGGTTTTGGGGCTGCTCGGGTCGACCGCGAGCACGCCCATGCGACGGCCCCGGGCGCGGTGCAGCGCCAGATGGCCGGCCAGCGTGCTCTTGCCCGCGCCGGGGGCGCCGGTGAGACCGATGCGGCGCGCGCGTGTCGCGGGCAGCGGCTCGCCGGCGCGCGCCAGCATGTCCTGCGCGCTGGCGTTGGCCAGCGTGGTGAGGGCCCGGCCCAGGGCATGGCGGTCGAGCGCGCCGGGTGCGTTCACACCAGGGCCTTCCCGAACACGGCCTCGTGGTGCTGATCGAGCAGGGGCGGCAGGCCGTAGCGCGGCGTGTAGCCCTCGAAGCGCAGCGGGCTCGCGATCGCGCGCAGGGGCACCTCGCCGTCGCCCAGCGCCACCACGAGATCGCGCGAACGCGTCACGTCGGCGTCCAGCGCCTCGGCCAGCGTGCCCACTTCGGAGACCACGATGCCCAGCGGCGCCAGCCGGCGCACCCATTCGGCGGCGCCGGCGGTCTGCAGCACGGCGGCGATGGCCGCGAGCACCGGCGCGCGGTGGCTGCGCCGCGCCTCCATGGTCGCGAACACCGGGTCGTCCACCCAGCCGGGCTGGCCGACCTCGGCGCAGAACTTGCGCCAGAACTTGTCGTGCGTGATGAACAGCGTGAGCCAGCCATCGGCGGTCGGAAAGATCTGCGCCGGCACCATGTAGGGGTGCGAGGAATTGGCCAGGCGCTCCACCACCTCGCCCGCGTTCAGGGCCGCGCCCGCCAGGTAGTTGAGTTGCGAGAGCATCACGTCGTACATGGCGACATCGACCTGCCCGCCCCGGCCTTCGACGATCTTGGCCAGCAGGCCCATGGCGGCCACCATGCCGGCGGAGTTGTCCACCGCCGAGTAGCCGGCCTTGGTGGGCGGCGCGCTGGGGTCGCCGGTGAGGGCCATCACGCCGGTGAGGGCCTGGATCACGTAGTCGTAGGCCGGCTTCTCGGCATGCGGCCCGTCCAGCCCGTAGCCGGTGAGCGCGACGCAGACCAGCTTGGGGTTGACCGCGCCGAGGGCGGCGTAGGTCAGGCCAAGCTTGCGGATTGCCGAGGGGCGCAGGTTGGTGACGAGCGCATGGGCATCGCGCGCCAGCGCCTGCAGCGCTTCGCGCCCGGCGTCGGACGCGAGGTCGAGCACCACGCTCTTCTTGCTGCGGTTCAGGCTGGCGAAGTAGGCGTTGTGCGGGCCGATGAAGTGCGGGCTCACGCGGCGCGCGATGTCGCCCTCGGGCGGCTCCACCTTGATGACCTCGGCCCCCATGTCGGCCAGCAGCAGGCCGCAGTAGGGGCCGGCCAGCATGTGGCCGACCTCGATGATGCGCAGGCCCGCGAGCGGGCCGCGCGAGGTGCCCGCGTTCATGCGAGCCGCTCCGCCAGGCGCGCCACCACGGTGTCCAGCGGCATGTCGGCGGTGAAGATCGCGGTCACGCCCAGGGCCTGCAGCTCTGCGTGGTCTTCGCCGGGGATGGTGCCGCCCAGGAACACCTTCACGTCCGTGGCCCGGCGGCCCCGGAGTTCGGCGATCACATCGGCCACCAGTTCCTTGTGGCTGCCCGAGAGGATGCTCAGGCCGACGGCGTGCACGCCTTCGTCCACCGCCACCTGGGCGATCTGGCCGGGGCTGCGGCGCAGGCCGGTGTAGATCACCTCGGCGCCCGCGTCGCGCAGTGTGAGCGCGATGATCTTGGCGCCGATGTCGTGGCCATCCAGGCCGGGCTTGCCCACCAGGATGCGTTTGCCGGCCAATGGCCGCGGGGCTTGAACTGCGTCGCTCATAGGTTCACCGGTTCCTTGAATTCGCCCCATTGCTGCTTGAGGCAGTCCACCATCTCTTCGACGGTGGCGTAGGCGTGGCAGCACTCCACCAGCCACGGCATGACGTTCTCGCGGTCCTGTGCGGCCGCGGCCGAGAGTTTGGCCAGCGACGCGTCCACCGCGGCCTGGCTGCGCGTGTCCTTCACGCGCTGGTACTTCTCGAGCGCGCGCTGCGCGATCGTGGGGTCGAGCTTGAAGACATCGCCCACACCGATCTTTTCATCGGCCTTGCTGAAGTAGTTCTGGCCGACCACCACATGGCGGCCGCCATCGGTATCGAGCTTGCGTTCCAGGCCGCGCTCGGCCAGGCGCAGCTGCAGCCAGCCGTCCTCGATCGCGGGCACCACGCCGCCGTAGGCGTCGATCTCGCCCATCACTTTGAGGATCATCTCTTCCATGCGGTCGGTGTGCTGCTCCACGAAGTAGGCGCCGCCCAGCGGGTCCACCGTGCGCGCGATGCCGGTCTCGTAGGCGATCATCTGCTGCGTGCGCACCGCCAGCTCGGCCGAGAACTCGGTCGGGATCTGGAAGGCCTCGTCGAAGGCACAGGTGAAGATGGACTGCGCGCCGCCGAACACCGCGGCCATGGTCTCCACCGCCACGCGCACTGCGTTGTTGTAGGGCTGCGGCGCCACCAGCGAGGAGCCGCCGCAGACCACGCCGAAGCGGAAGTGCTGCGCCTTGGGGTCCTGCACGCCGTAGCGCTCCTTCATGAAGCGCGCCCAGAGCCGGCGGCCGGCCCGGAACTTCGCGATTTCGTCGAAGAAGTCCATGTGCACGTAGAAGAAGAAGGACAGGCGCTTGGCGAACTTCTCCACGTCGCCGCCGCGCTGGCGCAGCTCTTCCACATAGGCCAGGCCGTTGGCCAGGGTGTAGGCCATCTCTTCGGCGGCGGTGGCGCCTGCGTCGCGCACGTGGGCGCCGGCGATGCTGATCGGGTTGAAGCGCGGCGTGACCTCGTTCGAGTACAGGATGGAGTCGGCGATCAGCCGCATCGAGGGCCGTACCGGGAAGATCCAGGTGCCGCGCGCCACGTACTCCTTGAGGATGTCGTTCTGGATCGTGCCGGTGAGCTTGCTGCGCGGCACGCCCTGCTTGTCGGCCACCGCGAGGTACATCGCGTAGATGATCGCGGCCGTGCCGTTGATGGTGAACGAGGTGGAGATCCTGGACAGGTCCAGGTCCTTGAACAGGATCTCGGCTTCGCTGAGGTTGGACAGCGAGACGCCGACCTTGCCGATCTCGGGCCGCGCCATCGGGTGCGTGGGGTCGTAGCCGCACTGCGTGGGCAGGTCCAGCGCGACCGACAGGCCGGTCTGGCCTTTCTCCAGCAGGAACTTGTAGCGCTCGTTGCTTTCCTCGGCGGTGCCGAAGCCCGAGTACTGGCGGATGGTCCAGAGCCGGCCCTGGTAACCGTCGGGGAAGATGCCGCGCGTGAACGGGTACTCGCCGGGCTTGCCGATGCGCTCGTCGTTCACGGCCGAGGCGTCGACCATGGTCGGCACCGGAATGCCGGTGCGGCTGATGGGGCCCAGCTCGGGTTCGGCCGGCAGGGTGGATGCAAGGGGGTCTCGGCGGTTCATTTCGCGGCCTTGTCGAGCAGTCGGTCGGAGGCGGCCCAGTGGTCGTCGTGCAACCAGGTCCGGGTGAGGTGGTCCTGCTCCACGCGGCGGTGGGCGGGCCAGGCCTGGCCCTGCCGCGCCGCCACGGCCTGCGCCTTGATGCCGCGCAGCACCTGCGGGGCGCAGACGTCCAGGGGTTTGAGAAAGTCGGCCATGTCGCTGCCCTGCGGGCCGTCGCCGATCACCGCATCGGCCAGGCCCCAGGCCAGCGCGGTGGGGGCGTCCACCAGTTCGGCGCGGGCCATCATGCGCATGGCGCGCGCGGGGCCGAGCAGGCGGAAAAGATCGGGGCCGCCGCCCCAGGCCGAGGTGATGGCCAGGCGCGCCTGGATGTAGCCGATGCGCGCGTGAGCGGCCTGCAGCCGCATGTCGCAGGCCAGCGCAAGCTCCGCACCGCCGCCGATGGCGTCGCCGTTGAGGTAGGCCAGCACCGGCACCGGGCAGTGGCGGATCGCGTCCAGCGCGGCGCCGGCCTCGTCCATCATGGCGCGCACGGCGGGCTCGTCGCGCACGCCGGCGAGGTCGCGAAGGTCGCCGCCGGCGGCGAAGTACTTCTCGCCCGCGCCGCTGATCACGAGGTAGCGCGTGCCGGTGCGGGCGCCGGCCTCGCGCACGGCGTCGGCCAGCGCGGCGAGCACCGGGCGCGCCAGGGCGTTGTGTTTGTCGGCGCGGTCGACGGTGAGCCAGAGGGCCCCCGAGGCGCGCGCCGCGATGCGGATCGGTCCGCTCGGGGTGGTGATGGGTGGCGTGGTGGTCTGCATGGTTTTCATGCTAGATTGCCTTCCATCCGAGTGGAAGAACCCAAGTTCCGTATCTCGAACAAATGACAGATGGACAGGCCTATGAACCCGGAATTCGATCCCATCGTTCAGGATGCTGAACAAACAGTCCCCGCCGCCGCCAAGGCCGGCGGCGTGGCGGTCACCGCTGTGGAGCGCGTGCTCGACATCTTCGAGATGTTCCAGAAGATGCGAAAACCGCTCTCGCTGACCGACCTGGCCGAGGCCACGGGCATCCCCAAGAGCAGCTGCCACGCCATCGTGGGCACCCTCACGGCGCGCGGCTACCTGTATTCGCTCAGCCGCCCGCGCTCGCTCTACCCGACGCGCCGGCTGTTCGACATCGCGGCCGAGATCCACGAGCACGACCCCTTCATGGAGCGCGTGGTGCCGCTGCTCGAACGCCTGCGCGACACCTCGCGCGAGACCGTGATCCTGGGCAAGCGCCAGGGCGATGCGGTGATCTACCTGCAGGTGGTGGAGAGCACGCACTCGATCCGCTACTCGGCCCGGCCGGGGGAGTTCAAGCCGCTGCATTCCAGCGCCATCGGCAAGGCCTTGCTGGGCAGCCTGAAGGAGCCCGAGATGCGCGCGCAGATCGCGCACCGGCACCTGCCGGCGATCACCGGCGCCACGCTGATCAGCCCCGAGACCCTGGGCGACGACATCGCCGCCAGCCGCAAGCGCGGCTACTTCGTGAGCCGGGGCGAGAACGTCGCCGATGTGTGGGCAGTGTCGGCCTTCCTCAACGTGCACAGCGAGACGCTGGCCATCGCGATCGCCGGGCCGCGCCACCGCATGGAGGACAACCTGCTGGAGTGCGCCCAGCTGCTGCTGGCCACCTGCAGCTTCATCAGCCGGCAGTCCTCGCGCGCCTAGGGCACCAGCAGCAGCGCGAAAGCCGGCACGTAGGTCACCAGCACCAGCACCACCAGCATCATGGCCACGAAGGGCAGGATGGCACGGGCCACGGGCCACAGCTTGAGGCCGCTGACCGCCATGCCCACGAAGAGGCAGTAGCCGATCGGTGGGGCCGCCATGCCGATCGCCACGTTGGTCACGATCATGGCGCCGAAGTGGATCGGGTCGACGCCGAACTGGTTCGCGATGCCGATCAGCATGGGGCCGAGGATCACCATGATGGCCACCTCGTCCATCACCGCGGCGAGCAGGAAGAAGCCGACGTTGAGCGCCAGCAGCATGGTCCAGCGCTCGTGGAAGTGCAGGGCCAGCCAGGCGGCCAGCTTGCCCGCGAGCTGCTCCTGCGCGATCAGGAAGCTGAAGCCGTTGGAGACGGCGACGATCGCCATCACGATTGCGCTGATGGCCATGCCCTTGCTGATGATGCCGGGCAGCTGCGACAGCTTGAGCCGACGTTCCACCACCACGCCGATGAACAGCGCGTAGACGCAGGCGACCACGGCGGCCTCGGTGGGCGTGAAGGCGCCGCCGTAGATGCCCCCCAGCACCACCACCGGCGCCAGCAGCGCCCACACGCCTTCGCGCAGGGCCGTGCCGATCTCGCGCAGCGAAGCGCGCGGCTCGCGCGGTATCGGCGAACGCAGCGCCCGCGAGACCGCGATGACCGCCATGCCCAGCGCCATCAGCAGGCCCGGCAGCACGCCCGAGAGGAACAGCCTGGAGATCGACTGCTCGGCGATCACGCCCCAGATCACGAAGGCGATCGAGGGGGGGATGAGCGGCGCGAGCACGCCCGCGCTGACGACGAGCGCGGTGGCATAGGCCTTGTCGTAGCCGCGCGCCACCATGGCCGGGATCATGACGGCGCCGATGGCCGCGGTGGTGGCGGGCGCGGAGCCGCTCACGGCCGCGAAGACCAGCGCGGCGAGCACCACGGCCAGGTCCATGCCGCCGGGCAGGTGGCGCACGAAGACCTCGGCCACGCGCACCAGGCGCTGCGACAGGCCGCCCGCGCTCATGAGTTCGCCGGCCAGCATGAAGAAGGGAATGGCCAGCAGGGAAAAACTCTGCGTGCCCGCGACCACGGTCTGCGGGAACAGCATGGGCTCGATGCCCACGCTGAGCACCACAGCGATGACGCACAGGCCGATGGCGAACGCGAAGGGCATGCCCAGCGCGGCCAGGCCGGCGAACCCGGCGGTGAGGATCCAGGAGGTGAGGGACATGGGGCTTCTTGTGGGGGATCAGGTGGCCGAGAGCGCTTCTCTCTCGGGCGGGCGGTGGCCCGCGACGCGCTCCAGCGCGAACAGGCACACCAGCGCCCCGCTCACAGGCGCGCTGGCGTACAGCCAGACCAGGGGGTAGCCGATGGCGGCCGAGACCGTGCCCGCGGTGTCGCCCGCGTAGCGCAGGCCGGCCCAGGCCAGGAAGGCGCCGCAGCCCGCGATCAGCAGCAGCATGAGCCGCTCCAGCGCGAGCTGCACCGGGGGCGGCAGCAGTTCCACCAGCAGGTCCATGCGAACGTGGATGCCGTCGCGCACGCCCAGCGCGATGGCCAGCAGCATGGACCAGCCGAAGCAGGTGATCGCGAACTCTTCGGTCCAGCTCGGCGCGCGGTCGAAGGCGTAGCGCATGAGCACCTGCAGGGCCAGCGCCGCCAGCATGGCGAGGGCGAGCGCGATCACCAGCCAGCGCACCGCCGTGGCGAGGGCGCCGCAGGCGGCGCGCAGGGCGTTGGCGGTGCCCATCATTTCACCTGGTCGAGCGCAGCGCTCAGCAGGTCGGGGCCGATGCTGCCGCGGAACTTCTCGTACACCGGGGCGACCGCCTTGCGGAACGCGGCGGGGTCGTCCACGGTGTTGACCTGCATGCCCTTGCCGCGCAGCACCGCGACCATCTGCTGCGCGTTTTCCAGGCTCACCTTGCGCTGCTCGGCCACGGCCTGCGCCGCGGCCTGCTGCACGGCCGCGCGCTGTTCGGCGCTCAGCTTGGCAAGCGCGCGGTTGCCGATCAGCAGCTCCAGCGTGGTGTAGGTGTGGTTGGTCTGCGAGAGGTACTTGGTGACCTCGTAGACCTTGAGCGAGTCGATGAAGGCCAGCGGCAACTCGAGGCCGTCGATGGCGCCCTGCTGCACGGCGGTGAAGGTCTCGCCCCAGGCCATGGGCACGGCCGAGCCGCCCAGCGAGTTGAACATGTCGATGAAGACCGGGTTCTGCATCACGCGGTACTTCACCCCGGCCACGTCGGCCGGCGAGCGCACGGGCTTCTTGTTGTTGATCATGTTGCGAAAGCCCGCCTCCATGAAGCCCAGCACCGTGATGCCCTTGGCCTCCAGGCGCTTGCCGAGTTCGGCGCCCACGCTGCCGTCGAGCACCTTGCGCGCCTGCGCCTCGTTGGCGTACAGGAAGGGCAGGTCGTTGAGCTGGAAGCCCGGCTCCAGCTGGGCGACCACGGCGTTGGTGATGATGGCCGCATCGACGGTGCCAAAGCGCATGCCCTCCATCATCGGCTTCTCGTCGCCGAGCTGGCGGTTGGGGAACAGCTGCACCTCGATGCTGCCCTTGCTGGTGGCCTCCAGCGCCTTCTTGAAGGCGTGTGCGCCGACGGCGGACGGGTCCTGCGGGCTGTCGGCCGTGGCCCAGCCGAGCTTGATGACGGCCTTCTGCTGCGCGAACGCCGCGGGCGCGGCGGCGAGGGCCAGGGCGGTCAGGCCGATGGCGAGGAAGTTCTTGCGATGCATGGTCTTGTCTCCGGTCTTGTGGAAGGGATCAGTCGGCCCCGCCGCCCCAGTAGAGGCGTTGGGGATTGCGCACGAGCACGGCCTGGCGCGTGGCCTCGTCGGGGAGCCACTCAAGCGCGAGCGCCGCGAGGCGCTCGTCGCTGGGCACGGGGTGGGGGCTGGTG
>NZ_JBWKZH010000081.1:0-23277 GCF_059424305.1 Hydrogenophaga sp. GW456-12-10-14-TSB4
GGGTCGGCCTGTGGGGCAGCGGCGGGCTTGACCTCTTCAGGGTCGTCCACCAGTTTGAGGAACTGCGCGCCCACCATCTTGGCCATCTCGGTGGCCGTGATCGGGCTGGGCAGGGAGTAGTCGTCGATGTAGATGTCCAGCCCGTCCATCACGTTGTAGTGCGGATCGGTGAACAGCTTCTTGACCGCCGCGTTGCGCACGTCGGCGGGCACATGGCGGGCCACGAAGGCGGAGTAGTCCGATTCGGGCGTGAGGCGCGCCACGTCGTCCAGCGTGAGCGCGGGCGGCGATTCTGCAGGCGCTTCGGCCGGCACCGGCGCGGCAGCCACCTCGGGCGTGGCCGGGGACACCGGCACCACCGGCGGCTCGGGCGGCACCGCCTCACCGCCGCGCACCTGCACCTTGCGGCGCGACCAGCGCGAGAAGAAGTTGCTGTCGTCTTCGGCGGCCATGCTCATTCTCCCGACGGCCCGCCGCCGCGCAGCTTGCCGGTGCTGATGCGCACGGGCTGGCCGAAGCGGTCGGTCAGCGGCTTGAAGCTGTCGGGCCGCTTGCGGCGCTTGGGCTCGGGCTGGTAGGTGGCGTCGACGAAACCGCGCAGCCATTGCACCACCTCGTCGGGCGCGGCGACCTGGTCCACGCGCTCCTGCGCATCGAGCCAGCGGCCGGCGTCGTGGTAGCTGAGCGTGACGATCTGCGGCACCGCCATGGGTTCGCCATCGAGCAGGCGCGCTTCGTCGGCGCGCCAGAACACCCAGAAACAGGGGCTCGGTGCGTTGAGGTTCAGGAAGTAGCCCTCGGCGTCGTCGCGGAACAGCTCGACGCGAAAGCGGGGAAACAGCCAGTGCGTGGCCTGTGCGTCGGCGCCCTGGGGCTGCACCGGTTCCACCGCCTGCGGCTCGTGGCTTTCGTGCGCGGGCGCCGGGCCGGTCTCGTCGGGATCGCTGCGCACCATCACGTCGGCCAGCACCCAGCGCCAGGCCTGCCAGCGGCTCATGGGGCCGCTCACCGGCTCGCGCCGCATCACCACATCGACCTCGATGGCGGGTCGGCTGCGGGTGGTGGGCAACGTATGTTCAATCTTCATATGAAGATCGCAATGTAAGCCATCCACTTCGAGCGAGCGCAGTCTGCGCGGGATCACCCAGCCACCGACTGCGGCATGCGCGGGGAAACCCTGAGCGCTGGCACGCCAGCCACGCCAATCCAGGACACCGAGGAACCGGCTTTGCCGGGCCTCAGGTGTCGCCCCCTGGGGGGTGACGCGCCGCAGGCGCGGCGGGGGGGGGTCAGTAGGTTTCCAGGTGCAGGCGGCCTTCGCGCTTGAGCGCGCCGCCCACGGTGTCCCAGCTCAGGCCCGCGCCTTGTGCCACATCGCGCAGCGCCAGCACCACGCCCTCTTCCATGCTCTTCAAGCCGCAGACATAGAAGAAGGTGTTGGCGTCCTGCAGCAGCGCGGCCAGGTCGGCCGCGCGCTCGCGCATCACGTCCTGCACGTAGCGCTTGGGTTGGCCCGGCGTGCGGCTGAACGCAAAGTTGATGTCGATGAAGTCTTTCGGCAGGTTTTGCAGCGGGCCGAAGTACGGCAGCTCTTCCTGCGTGCGCGCACCGAAGAACAGCATGAGCTTGCCGCCCTCGAACTTGCCCGAGGCGCGCAGGCGCCGACGCCATTCGGTCATGGCGCGCATGGGCGCGCTGCCGGTGCCGGTGCAGATCATCACGATGTTCGAGCGCGGGTGGTTCGGCATGAGGAAGCTGGTACCGAACGGCCCGATCACTTCCACCTTGTCGCCCACCGCGAGGTCGCACATGTAGTTGCTCGCCACGCCGCGCACCGGTTCGCCGTCGTGGTCTTCGAGCACGCGCTTGATGGTGAGCGACAGGTTGTTGTACCCCGGGCGCTCGCCGTTGCGCGGGCTGGCGATGGAGTACTGGCGCGCGTGGTGCCGGCGGCCGATCTCGTCCACGCCCGGTGGCACGACCCCGATGCTCTGGCCTTCCAGCACCGGGAAAGGCATGGCGCCGAAGTCGAGCACGATGTGGTGGGTGTCGTAATCGCTGCCGGCGGTCTTGCCGACCTCGGTCACGCGCACATTGCCCACCACGGTGGCGGTCACGGTCTTCTGCGCGGCCTTGGGACCGTAGAGGTTGCTGTAGGCATGGGCGGCCGACCAGGGCGGCAGCGTCGCGCCGAAGGCCGACGAATTGAAGGCTTCCTCACCGCTGGGGTCTTTCGCCACCGCGGGCGCGGCAGCAGGCGGCGGGGCCACGGACACGTCGGCCTCGGCATCGGCCAGGCTTTCGAGCTCTTCGGGCGGCAGCTCGGCCGGCAGCGATTCCCAGGTGAGCTGCTCGGCGGTCGTGTAGGCGCGCACGCGCGGCATCATGCGCCAGTTGTCGATCGAGCCCGTGGGGCACGGCGAAATGCAGTCCATGCACAGGTTGCACTTCGAGGCATCGACCACGTAGTTGAGGTTGTCGTGCGTGATCGCCTGCACCGGGCAGATCGCTTCGCAGGTGTTGCAGCGGATGCAGATCTCGGGGTCGATCAGGTGCTGCTTGATGACAGCGGCTTCGGCAATGGCGTTCATGGCAAGTCTCCGATGGATCTAGAGACAGTGTAGGAGAGAGGTCATCAATTCAAGAACGCCGCGGGTCCGGGTTTCCCGGCCCGCAGGCGTTGCCCCCTGGGGGGTGACGCGCCGCAGGCGCGGCGCGGGGGGCTCAACCAAACCTTACGTACTCGAAATCGACCGGCTGGCGGTTGATGCCCATCACGGGCGGCGCGATCCAGCCGGCGAACTTGCCGGGATCGACCACACGGCCCATGAGCGAGGCGACGAAGGCGAAGTCTTCCGGCGTCGGCAGCCATTCGCTCTTCTTCGCGGCCCATTCGGCCTCGCTCACCACGCGGCCTTCGGGCGACATCTTGATGCCGGCGAGCGCGCCGATCTGGCGGTTGAAGGCCTTGTGCGGCACGGTCAGGCGCGTGGGGATGCCGGCTTTTTCCAGCACCTTGTTCCAGCGGTTCACGCCGGCCACGGAGTCGGCGATGAAGTCGTCGCGCAGCACTTCGTTGAGCGCGTTGAGCATGGGCACGTCCTTCTCGACGAGCTGGCCGTCCTTCACTTCGAGCACCTTGTAGGTCTGGCCCTTGAGCAGGTGGTCGTCGGTGCGCTTGCCTTCTTCGTAGCGGCCCTTGAGACCCGAGCTGTAGAAGATGGCGGCGTTGCTCGACTGGTCGGCGCCGAACAGGTCGATGGTGACGCTGTAGTGGAAGTTCAGGTAACGCTGGACGGTGCCCAGGTCGATGGCCCCGGCGGCGCGCACTTTCTGCGGGTCGTCGGTCTTGAGCTCGTTCATCACCTGCGCGGTGCGCGTCAGCACGCGCGAGACGCCGCTCTCGCCCACGAACATGTGGTGGGCTTCTTCGGTCAGCATGAACTTGGTCGTGCGGGCCAGCGGGTCGAACGCGGACTCGGCCAGGGCCGACAGCTGGAACTTGCCGTCGCGGTCGGTGAAGTAGGTGAACATGAAGAAGGCCAGCCAGTCGGGCGTCTTCTCGTTGAACGCGCCCAGGATGCGGGGGTTGTCCTGGCTGCCCGAGGTGCGCTGCAGCAGTGCCTCGGCTTCTTCACGGCCGTCGCGGCCGAAGTGCTTGTGCAGCAGGTAGACCATGGCCCACAGGTGGCGGCCTTCTTCCACGTTGATCTGGAACAGGTTGCGCAGGTCGTACATGGACGGCGCGGTCAGGCCCAGGTGGCGCTGCTGCTCGACCGAGGCGGGCTCGGTGTCACCCTGCGTGACGATGATGCGGCGCAGGTTGGCGCGGTGTTCGCCGGGCACGTCCTGCCAGGCCTTTTCGCCCAGGTGGTCGCCGAAGTGGATCTTGCGCTCGGCATCGCCCGGGTTCAGGAAGATGCCCCAGCGGTAGTCGCGCATCTTCACGTGGCCGAACTGGGCCCAGCCCTGCGGGTCCACGCTCACGGCGGTGCGCAGGTAGACCTCGTGGTTGGTCGAACCTTCGGGGCCCACGTCATCCCACCAGTTGATGAAGTTGGGCTGCCAGCCTTCGAGCGCGCGCTGCAGCGTGCGGTCTTCGCTGAGGTTGACGTTGTTGGGGATCTTCTCGCTGTAGTTGATCGAGCTCATGTCGTGCTTCCTCGGGTTCGGTGGCTGGAATGAATCAGACGCGGTTGAAATCGAAGGCGGCCTTGTCGCCCTTGCCATAGACCTTCAAGGCACCCTTTTCGCCGACGGCGTTGGGGCGGATGAAGATCCAGTTCTGCCAGGCGGTGAGGCGGCCGAAGATGCGAGTGGCCATGTTTTCCTTCTGCGCGAAACGCAGGTTGGCTTCCAGGCCGGTGAGCGCGTCGGGCGACATGGCCGCGCGCTCTTCGAGCGCCATGCGCACTTCGTCGGCCCAGTCGATGTCGTCGGGCGCGGCCGTCACCAGGCCCAGGGCCAGTGCGGCGTCGGCGTCCAGCGCCTTGCCGATGGCACCGCGCGCGGCTTCCATCGGGGCCGTTTCTTCATAGAAGCGGCGCTGCAGGCGCGACTGCTCGTTGACCATGGGCAGGAAGCCGAAGTTGAATTCGCCCAGTTGCAGCTTGGGCGCGGCATCGGCATCGTCGGGCAGGGCCAGCATGTAGGCGCGGTCGGCGCAGAAGGCCAGTTCGGCCAGCGCGCCGGCGAAGCAGGAGCCGGACTCGATCAGCGCGAACAAGCTGCGCGAGGACACGTCCAGGCGGGCGAAGGTGCGGCGCATCAGGCCCAGGGTCTCGCGCACCAGCCAGTGGTCCTTGTTCGCGAGCATCAGCGCGTCGCTGGCGAGCACGGCGGCGGCATCGCCTTCGGTCTTGAGCAGCCAGGTGCCGATGTCGAGTTCGTTGGTGCGCAGGCACAGGATGGCGTCGTCGAGTTCACGCGCCATCTGCAGCGGCCACCAGGCGGCGCCCGCGGCCTCGATGCCGGCGATGTCCTTCGGCTGCGCGCCGGTGGGCGCCTTCACCGTGAGGGTGACGTTGCGCTTGGCGCGGTCGATCGCCACGTTCACATACTGATAGCTGATGCCGTCGGCGCTGTCGGTGCGCGCCACGCGCGTCAGGGCCACGCCCTTGCCGGCGGCCGGGCGGTCGCTCTTGGCGGCCAGCGCGGCGGCGCGCTCTTTCACATGGGCGGCGAACTGCTGCGGCTTGGCGATCGAGTCGACCAGGCGCCAGTCCACGGCCTTCTGACCGCGCACGCCTTCGCTGGTGGTGCAGAAGATGTCGGCCAGGTCGTGGCGCACGTGGCGCTTGTCGGTCACGCGGGTCAGGCCGCCGGTGCCGGGCAACACGCCGAGCAGCGGCACTTCGGGCAACGACACGGCGGAGGAGCGGTCGTCGACCAGCACGATCTCGTCGCAGGCCAGGGCCAGCTCGTAGCCGCCGCCGGCGCAGGCGCCGTTGAGCGCGGCGACGAACTTCAGGCCGCTGTATTGGGAGGAGTCTTCGATGCCGTTGCGGGTTTCGTTGGTGAACTTGCAGAAGTTCACCTTCCAGGCGTGGCTGGAGAGGCCGAGCATGAAGATGTTGGCGCCGGAGCAGAACACGCGGTCCTTGCCGCTGGTGACGACCACGGTGCGCACCTCGGGGTGCTCGAAGCGCACGCGGTTGAGCGCGTCGTGCAGCTCGATGTCCACACCCAGGTCGTAGCTGTTGAGCTTGAGCTTGTAGCCGGGGCGGATGCCGGCGTCTTCGTTGATGTCGACGGCCAGGGTGGCCACATCGCCGTCAAAGGACAGCTTCCAGTGGCGGTACTGGCTGGGGTCGGTGCGGTAGTCGACGGCGGGGGGCGTGGCGGTGGCGCTCATGGGGGTGTCTCCGGGCAGGTGTCTGAGGTCGATGGCGGTCCGCAGGGGACTGCGGCGGGATCAGGCCCGATGACCTGCACTCAAACGCCGGTCCGAACCTGGTGATGTGAATAATAATTCACAAAGTCAGAAACGTCAATGCACTTTCATGCATGTTTTTCGTCAAGCCCGACCGCCTCGCGCACCTGGGCCCGCAGCGCATGAAAAGCGTCTTCCAGGTTGTAGGCGCTGGTGTCGAAGGCCATGTCGGCCTTGGAATAGAAGGCCGAACGCCCGGCCAGGATGCGCTTGAGATCCTCCATCGCCTCGCGGCTCGCGGCCATGGGCCGCAGGTCGCCCTGGGCCGCCACGCGGCCCATGTGGTCCGCCGGGTCGGCCTGCAGCCAGACCGTGGTGCAGTGAGACAGCAGCAGGTTGAAGTTGGCCGCGTCGGACACCAGACCCCCAGGGGTGGCGATCACCACCTCGGGGTAGATCTGGATCGCCTCTTCCAGTGCGCGCCGCTCATAGCGGCGGTAGGCCGGCGTGCCGTAAAGGGAGTGGATCTCGTTGATGCTGCAGCCGGCGAATTTCTCGATCTCGCGGCTGAGCTCGATGAAGGTGAAGCCCAGGTCGTCGGCCAGCCGCTGACCCAGGGTGGACTTGCCCGCGCCGCGCAGACCGATCAGGGCGATGCGGGCCTTGCGCCCGGGGTCGCCCCCGCTGGCGGCGCCGCCGCCGAGCAGGCTGCCGATGGCGATGCGGGCACGCCGCAGGTCGGCCTCGTTGCGCTTTTCCAGCAGCTCGCGGATCAGCAGCCATTCCGGTGAGCTTGTGCTCACATCACCCAGCAGCTCGGCCAGCGAACATTGCAGCGCCTGCGCCACCTGCAGCAGCACCAGGATGGAGGCATTGCCGGTGCCGTACTCGAGGTTGGCCAGGTGTCGCTCGGACACATCGGCCGCGACGGCCACCGCCTTGCGCGTCATCCCGCGCCGCGAGCGCAGGGTGCGCACGCGCTCGCCCAGCGCCACCAGAAAGGGGTGGCGCTCTTCTTCGGCACCGGGCTGCTTGGCCTCGCTGGCGGCCATCACGCCGGTCGCGTCGATGTCCATGGTGGGCTGACCTTTCTGTGGATCGGTTGGGCGGGAAAAACCCTTTGAGGGCTTGCCATTCGGCAAAACATGCACTTTAATGCACAATCCGCAAAACGCAAGATAGTGCATTTATAGCGCCATTCTCCCCCCGCGGCCAGTGCCCGGGGTCCGTCACCCACACCGAGACAAGCCCATGACCACCTCTTCCCTGCTCCCCAACTTCCTCGGCGGCCAATGGCAGACCGGCACCGGCGCGGGCACGCCCCTGTTCGACCCGGTGCTCGGCACCGAACTGGCGCGTGTGAGCAGCGCCGGGCTGGACCTCGCCGCCGGTTTCCGCTTCGCCCGCGAACAGGGCGGCCGGGCCCTGCGCGCCCTGAGCTACGGCGAGCGCGCCGGCCTTCTGGCGGCCATCGTCAAGGTGCTGCAGGCCAACCGCGACGCCTACTACGAGATCGCCACCGCCAACTCGGGCACCACCACCAAGGACTCGGCGGTGGACATCGACGGTGGCATCTTCACGCTGGGCTACTACGCCAAGCAGGGCGAAGCCCTGGGCAGCGCGCGCGCGCTGCTCGACGGCGAGCGCATCCGCATGGGCAAGGACCCGGTGTTCCAGACTCAGCACGTGCTGCAGCCCACGCACGGCGTGGCGCTGTTCATCAATGCCTTCAACTTCCCGAGCTGGGGCCTGTGGGAAAAGGCCGCGCCCGCCCTGCTCTCGGGCGTGCCGGTGATCATCAAACCCGCCACCGCCACCGCATGGTTGACGCAGCGCATGGTCAAGGACGTGATCGACGCGAACATCCTGCCGGTGGGCGCCCTATCGGTGGTCTGCGGCTCCTCCGCCGGCCTGATGGACCAGCTGCAACCCTTCGACGTGGTCTCGTTCACCGGCTCGGCCGACACCGCGCGCATCATCCGCAGCCACCCGGCCGTGGCCGAGCGCTCGGTGCGTTGCAACATCGAGGCCGACAGCCTCAACAGCGCCCTGCTCGACCCGGCTGCCACGGCCGACAGCGACGCCTTCAACCTGCTGGTGAGCGAGGTGGTGCGCGAGATGACGGTCAAGAGCGGCCAGAAGTGCACCGCGATCCGCCGCGTGTTCGTGCCGCGCGCGCTGTTCGATGCCGCCGCCCAGGCCATCGGCGCCAAGCTCACCAAGACCAGCGTGGGCAACCCGCGCAACGAGAGCGTGCGCATGGGCTCGCTGGTGAGCCAGGAGCAGAAAGCCAGCGTGCTCGAAGGCATCGCCAGGCTGCGCAGCGAAGCCGAGGTGTTGTTCGACGGCAGCGGCGCCGCTCTGGTGGACGCCGACGCGGCGGTGGCGGCGTGTGTGGCGCCCACGCTGCTGGGCTCGCGCGAACCCGCGAAGGCCAAGGTGCTGCACGAGGTCGAGGTGTTCGGCCCGGTGGCCACGCTGATGGCCTACGACGGCATCGAACAGGCCTACGAACTCATCCGCCGCGGCGAGGGTTCGCTGGTCTGCTCGGTCTACAGCGCCGACCCGGCCTTCACCGCCAGCGCCGCGCTCGAACTCGGCTCGGCCCACGGCCGGGTGCACGCCATCTCGCCCGACGTGGCGGCCAGCCAGACCGGCCATGGCAACGTGATGCCCATGTCGCTGCACGGCGGTCCTGGCCGCGCCGGCGGCGGCGAAGAACTCGGCGGCCTGCGCGCGCTGGGCTTCTACCACCGCCGCAGCGCGGTGCAAGCCAGCAGCGCCGCGCTGGACGCGCTGGCCGCCTCGGCGGTAGCCTTGAAATACTGAGTCCGAACCCCGCGAACCGCAGAGGAGACAACCCCATGGACACCACCGTCGCGCCGCCCTCCGAGCGCTTCAACTTCGCGCGCCACCTGCTGGAACTCAACAGCGGCCGCGCGGCCAAGACCGCCCTGATCGACGACCAGGGTCGGCTGAGCTACGGCGAGCTCGCCGACCAGGTGCGGCGCTTCTCCGCCGCGCTCAGCGCGCTGGGCCTGCGCCGCGAAGAGCGCGTGCTGCTGCTCATGCACGACAGCAGCGACTGGGTGGTGGCCTTCCTCGGCGCGCTGCACGCGGGTGTGGTGCCGGTGGCGGTGAACACCTTGCTGACCGCGCAGGACTACGCGTACATGATGGCCAACAGCCGCGCCCAGGCCGCGCTGGTGTCGGCCGCGCTGCTGCCCACGCTGCAGACCGCGCTCGACAACCTCAACGCCCAGGGCGGCCACGAGGTGAAACACGTCATCGCCTCGCGCGCCACCGGCGCCCTGCCCGACGGCGTGCACCACTTCGCCACCCTGGTGGGCAGCCACGCACCGGCGGCGCAGGCCGCCGACACGCACGGTGAAGAGCCCGCGTTCTGGCTGTATTCCTCCGGCTCCACCGGCGCCCCCAAGGGCACGGTGCACACCCAGGCTAACCTGTACTGGACCGCCGAGCTGTACGGCAAGGGCGTGCTCGCGCTGCGCGAGAACGACGTGGTGTTCTCCGCCGCCAAGCTGTTCTTCGCCTACGGCCTGGGCAACGCGCTGAGCTTCCCGCTCACCGTGGGCGCCAGCGTGGTGCTGATGGCCGAGCGCCCGACGCCGCAGGCCTGCTTCAAGCGCTTCAAGGACCAGCAGCCCACCGTGTTCTACGGCGCGCCCACCGGTTACGGCGGCATGCTCGCCGCCGCCGACCTCCCCCCAAAGAGCGAGGTGGCCCTGCGCCTGTGCTCTTCCGCCGGCGAGGCCCTGCCGCAGGACATCGGCCAGCGCTGGACGAACCACTTCGGCGTCGAGATCATCGATGGCATCGGCTCCACCGAGATGCTGCACGTCTTCCTCTCCAACCGCCCCGGCGACGTGCGCTACGGCACCACCGGCAAGCCGGTGCCGGGCTACGAGATCGAACTGCGCGGCGAGGACGGCCGGCCTGTGGCCGACGGCGAAATCGGCGACCTCTACATCAAGGGCCCGAGCGCCGCGCTGATGTACTGGAACAACCGCGGCAAGAGCCGCGACACCTTCCAGGGCGGCTGGACCAAGGCCGGCGACAAGTACACCCGCGACGCGGACGGCTACTGCACCTACGCGGGCCGCAACGACGACATGCTCAAGGTCAGCGGCATCTATGTGAGCCCGTTCGAGGTGGAAGCCACGCTGGTGCAGCACCCGGCGGTGCTCGAAGCCGCCGTGATCGGCAAGACCGACGCCGACGGCCTGACCAAGACCAAGGCCTTCGTGGTGCTCAAGGCCGGCGCGCAGGCCACCGAAGCCGAGCTGCAGGCCTTCGTGAAGGAAAAGCTCGCACCCTACAAGTACCCGCGCTTCATCGAGTTCCTGCCGGAACTGCCGAAGACCGCGACGGGCAAGATCCAGCGGTTCCGGCTGCGGGAGCGGGAGGCCGGCTGAGCCACCCAGGCTCCATGAAAAAAGCCGGCTGGCGCCGGCTTTTGTTGCGGCGAGAAGGCCTCAGGTGTCCTTTGAAATCTTGATCGAAGGGAACTTGCTGGAGAAGTCCTTGGACTTGGCGGCGATCTTGATCGCCACCTGCCGCGCCACACCCTTGTAGAGGTTGGCGATCTCGCCCTCGGGGTCGGCCACCACGGTGGGCATGCCGCTGTCGGCCTGCACGCGGATGCTCATGTTCAGCGGCAACGCGCCCAGGTAGTCCATGCCGTACTCGGCCGCCATCTTCTTGCCGCCGTCGGCGCCGAAGATGTGCTCCACGTGGCCGCACTTCTCGCACACGTGCACCGCCATGTTCTCCACGATGCCCAGGATGGGCACGCCCACCTTCTCGAACATCTTGATGCCCTTGCGCGCGTCGAGCAGCGCGATGTCCTGCGGCGTGGTCACGATCACCGCGCCGGTGAGCGGCACGCGCTGGCTCAGCGTGAGCTGGATGTCGCCGGTGCCCGGCGGCATGTCGACGATGAGGTAGTCGAGGTCGGTCCAGTTGGTCTGGCGCAGCAGCTGCTCCAGCGCCTGCGTGGCCATGGGGCCGCGCCAGATCATGGCTTCGTCGCGGTCGATCAGGAAGCCGATGGAGATCACCTGCACGCCGTAGTTTTCCAGCGGGTCCATGGTCTTGCCGTCCGAGCTCTCGGGCCGGCCTTCCACGCCCATCATCATGGGCTGGCTGGGGCCGTAGATGTCGGCGTCCAGGATGCCGACCTTCGCGCCCTCGGCGGCCAGCGCCAGCGCGAGGTTGACGGCAGTGGTGCTCTTGCCCACGCCGCCCTTGCCCGAGGCCACGGCGATGATGTTCTTCACGCTGGGCAGGAGCTGCACGCCGCGCTGCACAGCGTGCGCGGTGATCTTGGTGCTCATGTTGATCGACACGTTGTCCACACCGGGCACCGACTTGGCCGCGGCGATCAGCGCGCGGCGCAGCGCGGGCTGCTGGCTGCGGGCCGGGTAGCCCATTTCCACCTCGAACGAGACGTCGCCCTCGGCCACCTGCAGGTTTTTCAGCGCCTTGGTGGAGACGAAATCCTTGCCGGTGTTCGGATCGGTAACGGCTTGCAGCGCGGTCAGCAGTGCCTGGGAATCAACGGCCATGGAAAACGGTCTCCTGAGAGGGTGGGGATATCGGTGTCGTGGGGGAGCGAAAGCGTGGGGAAGTCTAACGTCACGCCCGGGTCAAGCGGATACACACAGGCGCCATGAGGGCATCGGCCCGTAAAATGACCGGTTCCCCGACAGAAAGCCTTTCCCATGAGCCAGCGACGCCTGTTCGTCACCACCGCCCTGCCCTATGCCAACGGCCATTTCCACATCGGCCACATCATGGAGTACATCCAGGCCGATATCTGGGTGCGTTTCCAGCGCATGCAGGGCCACGAGGTGAATTTCGTCTGCGCCGACGACGCGCACGGCGCGCCCATCATGATCGCCGCCGACAAGGCCGGCAAAACCCCGCAGCAGTTCGTGGCCGACATCGCCGCCGGCCGCAAGCCCTACCTGGACGGGTTCCACATCGGCTTCGACAACTGGCACAGCACCGACGGCCCGGAAAACCACGCGCTGGCCCAGGACGTGTACCGCGCGCTCAAGGCCAACGGCCTGATCGAGACGCGCACCATCGAACAGTTCTTCGACCCCGAGAAGAACATGTTCCTGCCCGACCGCTTCATCAAGGGCGAGTGCCCGAACTGCCACGCCAAGGACCAGTACGGCGACAACTGCGAGGTCTGCAGCAAGGTCTACAGCCCGACCGACCTGATCAACCCCTACTCCGCCCTGTCGGGTGCCAAGCCGGTGCTGAAGCAGTCGGAGCACTTCTTCTTCAAGCTCTCCGACCCGCGCTGCCTGGCCTTCCTGGACCAGTGGACCCAGAGCGGCGCGGTGCAGCCCGAGGTGCTCAACAAGATCAGCGAGTGGATCGAACCCGGGGAGGACGGCAAGCCCAAGATGGGCGACTGGGACATCAGCCGCGACGCGCCCTACTTCGGCATCGAGATCCCGGACGCGCCGGGCAAGTACTTCTACGTCTGGCTGGACGCGCCGGTGGGTTACCTGGCCTCGCTGAAGAACCTGTTCGACAAGACCGGCCGCGACTTCGACGCCTTCATGGCCGACCCGACCACCGAGCAGTACCACTTCATCGGCAAGGACATCATCACCTTCCACACCCTGTTCTGGCCGGCGATGCTGAAGTTCAGCGGCCGCAAGGTGCCCAACGCGGTGTTCGTGCACGGCTTCCTCACCATCAACAACGGCGAGAAGATGAGCAAGAGCCGGGGCACCGGCCTGGATCCGCTGAAGTACCTGCAGCTGGGCATGAACCCCGAGTGGCTGCGCTACTACCTGGCCGCCAAGCTGAGCAGCCGCAACGAAGACCTGGATTTCAACCCCGAGGACTTCATGCTGCGCGTCAACAGCGACCTGGTGGGCAAGTACATCAACATCGCCTCGCGCGCGGCCGGCTTCATCGCCAAGCGCTTCGACGGTCGCCTGGGCGAGGTGTCGGCCGACGGCGACGCGCTGCTTGACCACCTGCAGAGCGCTGCGCCCGGCGTCGCCGAGCTCTACGCCGAGCGCGAGTACGGCAAGGCGCTGCGCGAGATCATGCTGCTGGCCGACCGCGTGAACGCCTACGTGGACCAGAACAAGCCCTGGGAACTCGCCAAGCAGGACGGCATGGACGGCCGCCTGCACGACGTGTGCACCACCTGCATCGAGGCGTTCCGCCTGATCACGCTCTACCTCAAGCCGGTGCTGCCCGCGCTCGCCCTGCAGGTGGAAGACTTCCTGCAGACCGCCCCCCTGCAGTTCACCGACACCGCGCGCCTGCTCGGCAAGGGCCATGCGATCAAGGCCTACCAGCACCTGATGCAGCGCGTGGACGTGAAGCAGCTCGACGCCCTGTTCGAGCCCCCGCCCGCCCCGGTGCAGGCCGCGCCGGTGCCCGGTGGCGAGCCGCTCGCCGAGACCATCTCCATCGACGATTTCGCGAAGATCGATCTGCGCATCGCCCAGATCGTGAACTGCGAGGCGGTGGAAGGCTCGACCAAGCTGCTGCGCCTCACGCTCGACGTGGGCGAAGGCCGCACGCGCAACGTGTTCAGCGGCATCGCCAGCGCCTACAAGCCGGAAGACCTGGTGGGCAAGCTCACCGTGGTGGTGGCCAACCTGGCGCCGCGCAAGATGAAGTTCGGCGTCAGCGAAGGCATGGTGCTGGCCGCCAGCCACGCCGACGAAAAGGCCCAGCCCGGCATCCACGTGCTCAACCCCTGGCCGGGCGCCACGCCGGGCATGCGGGTGCGCTGAACGATCGGCTGCCCGTGTTCCCACCGATCCGGGGCTTCACCAGTCTGCAGCGCACGCCGCAGACCGACCTGAAGCTGGGCTCGGTGCTGGCGTTCGTGGCCGGGGCGGCCAACGCGGGCGGCTTTCTGGCCGTGGGCCGGTACACCTCGCACATGACCGGCATCGTGTCCTCGGTGGCCGACCACCTGGTGCTGGGCGAACTCACGCTGGCCCTGGCCGGCCTGGGCTCGGTGCTGGCCTTCCTGCTCGGCGCCATGACCACCGCCTGGCTGGTGAACTGGGGCCTGCGCCGCGAACTGCGCAGCGCCTATGGCCTGCCGCTGGTGCTCGAAGCCGCCGCGCTGCTGGTGTTCGGCCTGTTCGGTGCCGCCATCGGTTTCATGACGCCGGTCTTCCTGCCGCTCACGGTGGTGCTGCTGTGCTTCATCATGGGACTGCAGAACGCGGTGATCACCAAGATCTCGCGGGCGACCATCCGCACCACCCACGTCACCGGCCTGGTGACCGACCTGGGTATCGAGTTGGGCAAGCTGCTGTACGTGAACCGGCAACCGGGTGCAGCGCCGGTGCGGGCCCACCGTGGCCGGCTGCGCGTGCACAGCCAGCTGATCGCCTGCTTCTTCTTCGGCGGACTGGCCGGCGCGCTGGGTTTCAAGCACCTGGGCTTCATCAGCACCCTGCCGCTGGCGCTGATGCTCCTGCTGCTGGTGATGCGCCCGGCGCTGGACGACTGGCAGCGGCTGCGGGCCGCCTGAACCGCCCGCTCAGCGGCCCTGGTCCAGATCGGGATCGCGCGTCGACATCGTCGACACCACCTTCAGGTCCGGGTCGAACACCACGGTGAAGATCTTCGACGTGTCGGTCGAAGCCCCTTCGAGGTAGCGCCAGTCGTAGTGCGTCTCGCGCTTGAGCGGGTAGGTGGTGACCTTCATCGGCTTGCCCAGCATGCGGCGCACCGTTTCCATCGGCATGCCGGGCTGCACCTGGGCGAAGGTGCGCGGGGTAAGCACCTGGCGCAGCGCGGCCATCTTGCCGTCGGGGCCGATGGTGATCATGTAGTTCCGGTGGCCGGCGGGCTGGCGGTTGTACTCGTAGATCTGCGCGCCGTCCTCGCCCTCCCACACCGCCTCGGGGGCGCCGAAGCGCTCGCGCACGTCGGCCTCGGTGGACACGCCCTCTTCCAGCTCGCTGATGTTCTGCGGGTCACACGCCGCCAGCAGGCCGGCCAGGCCGAGCCCGCCCAGCAGCCCCAGCGCGCCACGCCACATCCTGCCCATCGCTGCTGTTCGCATGTCGGTCCTCGTCCAGATCAAAAGGCCAGTCTAATGCCCGACCCCCAGGCTCAAGCTTGGCGGGCGGCGCCAACGGTAGCCAAAGGTAACATCGGCCCATGTTCCAAGGCCTGCCGCCCCTGGCGCCGTTCCGCCCCCGCCTGCTGAAAGACCTGCAAGGCTACAACCGCGAGAAGTTCACGCGCGACGTGGGGGCGGGTGCCACGGTGGGCATCGTGGCGCTGCCGCTGGCCATGGCCTTCGCGATCGCCAGCGGCCTCAAGCCCGAGGCCGGCCTGTGGACCGCGATCATCGCCGGCTTCCTGATCTCGGCCCTGGGCGGCACCTCGGTGCAGATCGGCGGCCCGGCGGGCGCCTTCATCGTCATCGTCTACGGCATCGTCGAGCGTTACGGCGTGGCCAACCTGCTGATCGCCACCGCCAGCGCGGGCGTGCTGCTGTTCCTGCTGGGCCTGTTCCGGCTCGGCACGCTGGTGCGCTACGTCCCGGTGAGCGTGGTGATCGGCTTCACCAACGGCATCGCCGTGCTGATCGCCCTGTCCCAGGTGCGCGACGTGCTGGGACTGGAGATCGCCAGGATGCCGGGCAGCTTCTTCGGCCAGATGAAGGCGCTGGCCCAGCACATCGACAGCTTCAACCCCTTCGCCTTCGCGCTCGGCGGCCTGTGCGTGCTGGGCCTGTTCGTCTGGCCGCGCCTGTGGGCGGTGGACTTCCAGTTCCGCCGCCAGATCGAGAAGCTGGACCGGGTGAGCGCGCTCAAGGCCACCTCGCGCCTGCCCGGCCCGGTGGTGGCGCTGGTCACGCTCACGCTGCTGGCCTGGGCCCTGAGCCTGCCGGTGGAGACCATCGGCACGCGCTTCGGCGGCATCCCGCAGGGCACGCCGACCTTTGAGCTGCCCGACTTCTCGTGGGAGACCGTGCGCCTGCTGGTCACGCCCACGCTGACCATCGCGCTGCTGGGCGCCATCGAGTCGCTGCTGTGCGCGCGCGTGGCCGATCAGCTGGGCGACGCGCCCAAGCACGACCCCAACCAGGAGCTGATGGCGCAAGGCGTGGCCAACGCCGTGGTGCCCTTCTTCGGCGGCATGCCCGCCACCGGCACCATCGCGCGCACCGTGACCAACATCCGCTCGGGCGCCGCTTCGCCGGTGGCCGGCATGGTGCACGCGCTCACGCTGGCCGCCGTGGTGCTGGTGGCCGCGCCGCTGGCGTACCACATCCCGCTGGCGGTGCTGGCCGGCGTGCTGCTGTTCGTGGCCTGGAACATGGGCGAGTGGCGCGAGTTCGGCCGCCTGCGGCAGTTCAGCAACCACTACCGGCTGATGCTGCTGTCCACCTTCTTCGTCACCATCGTCTTCGACCTCACGGTGGCGGTCGAACTCGGCCTGGTGCTCGCGGTGGTGCTGTTCGTGCGCCGCCAGAGCGAGATCTTTCGCGCCGAACCGGTGGCGCGCACCGAGCAGCAGGCCACCTACAAGCTCTACGGCTCGCTGTTCTTCGGCGCCGTGGCCAAGATCGATCCGATCGTGGCCGAGGTGGAACAGGCCCCCACGCCGATCAACGTGATGCTGGACGCCAGCCACATGATCTCGCTCGACACCACCGGGCTGGACGCGCTGGAACAGCTGCACAAGGCGGTGCACAAGCGCGGCGGCCACCTGGGCATGGTGGGCCTGCACGCCCAGCCGCGTTCGCTGATCGAACGCTCCGGCTTTGCCGGGCGGCTGAACACGTTCCAGTGAGTCCCGGGGCGGCCCGGTAAAATCGCCGTTTTCCCCTCCGCGCACCCACCGAGAACGCCATGTCCTTCTTCCGCCGCCCCGACTACCAATCCGACACGACGCAGTTCATCGAACAGCTCAGGGCCGGCAAGCCGGGGCTGGAGCAGTCGCAGCGCCAGGGGCGTGCCCTGCTCTGGGACAAGCAGATCGACCGCGAACTCCAGGCCGAAGCCGAGGCCGCCCGCGTGCCCCAGCAGCCCTACGTCTACCAGACCGGTTCCGACCACGCCTGATCGGCCCCCGGCATGAGCGATCCGCACACGCTCAACGAGGCCCCGCAGGGCCTGGACGAGGTCCTGCCGTCGGTGGTGGACCACGTGGCGCTGGCGCGGCTCTACGGCGAACCGCTGTTCGCCATGCCGCGCGACCTGTACATCCCGCCGGACGCGCTGCAGATCTTCCTGGAGGCCTTCGAGGGCCCGCTGGACTTGCTGCTCTACCTGATCCGCAAGCAGAACTTCAACATCCTCGACATCCCGATGGCGGCGGTGACGCGCCAGTACCTCACCTACGTCGATGAGATCCGGGCCAGCAACCTGGAGCTGGCGGCCGAGTACCTGCTGATGGCGGCCATGCTGATCGAGATCAAGTCGCGCATGCTGCTGCCGCCCAAGAAGACGGCCGAAGGCGAGGAGCCGGAAGACCCACGCGCAGAGCTGGTGCGCCGCCTGCTGGAATACGAGCAGATGAAGCTGGCCGCCCACCGCCTGGCCGACAGCCCGCAGTACGGCCGCGACTTCCTGCGCGCCCAGGTCTATGTGGAACAGGCCCTGGTGCCGCGCTTCCCCGACGTGAACGCGATCGACCTGCAAAGCGCCTGGCGCGACATCCTCAAGCGCGCCAAGCTCGTGCAACACCACAAGATCAGCCGCGAGGAACTCTCGGTGCGCGAGCACATGAGCATCGTGCTGCGCCACCTGCAGGGCCGCAAGTTCGTGGAATTCGGCGAGCTGTTCGACCCTTCGCTGGGCTCGCCGGTGCTGGTCGTCACCTTCATCGCCATGCTCGAACTCGCCAAGGAAACGCTGATCGAGCTGACCCAGGCCGAGGCCTTCGCCCCCATCTACGTCCGTCTCGCCTACACCCCTGCATGACCGACCCACACCGCTTCGACGTCCTCATCATCGGCAGCGGCCTGGCCGGTCTCACCGCCGCGCTGCACCTGGCCAAGACCCACCGTGTGGCGGTGATCACCAAGCGCGCGCTCAGCGACGGCTCCAGCAACTGGGCGCAGGGCGGCATCGCCGCCGTGCTGGCCGAAGGCGACAGCGTGGCCTCGCACGTGGAAGACACCCTGGTGGCGGGCGCCGGTCTGTGCGACCTGGAAGCCACGCAGTTCACGGTGGAAAACGCCCCCGCGGCCATCGCCTGGCTGCAGGAACTCGGCGTGCCGTTCTCGCTGGAAGACGGTGAGCTGCACCTGACCCGCGAGGGCGGTCACAGCCACCGCCGCATCGTGCACGCGGCCGACGCCACCGGCGCGGCCGTGCAGGCCACGCTCATCGAGCGTGTGCGCGCCACGCCCGAGATCCGGCTGTTCGAGCACCACATGCTGGTCGACCTCATCACCGACCGCAAGCACCCGGGCGCCGACGGCCAGCCGCGCTGCTTCGGCGCCTATGTGCTCGACACCGAGCGCGACGAGGTCCTGACCTTCAGCGCCACCTATACGGTGCTGGCCACGGGCGGCGCGGGCAAGGTCTATCTGTACACCACCAACCCCGACACCGCGACCGGCGACGGCATCGCCGCGGCCTGGCGCGCCGGCTGCCAGGTGGGCAACATGGAATTCATCCAGTTCCACCCGACCTGCCTGTACCACCCGCACGCCAAGAGTTTCCTCATCACCGAGGCGGTGCGCGGCGAAGGCGGCCACCTGAAACTGCCGCCCCACCTGGGCAGCCACCGATTCATGCCCGACCACGACCCGCGCGCCGAACTGGCGCCGCGCGACGTGGTGGCGCGCGCGATCGACTTCGAGATGAAAAAGCACGGGCTGGACTGCGTGCACCTGGACATCTCGCACCAGCCACCCGAGTTCCTGCGCGAGCACTTCCCCAACATCCTCGCGCGCTGCGCCGAGCTGGGCATCGACATCACGCGCGAGCCGATCCCGGTCGTGCCGGCCGCGCACTACACCTGCGGCGGCGTGGTGACCGACCTGGCCGGCCACACGGACATCGCCGGCCTGTACGCGGTGGGCGAGACCACCTGCACCGGCCTGCACGGCGCCAACCGCCTGGCCAGCAACTCGCTGGTGGAGTGCATGGTGTTTGCCCAGGGTGCGGTCAACGCGATCCGCAGCGCGCCGCCGGCCCCTGCCGCGCCGGCCGCGCCCCTGTGGGACGAGAGCCGCGTGACCGATGCCGACGAGCAGGTGGTGATCTCGCACAACTGGGACGAGCTGCGCCGCTTCATGTGGGACTACGTGGGCATCGTGCGGACCAACAAGCGGCTGGAGCGCGCGGCGCACCGCATCGAGCTGCTGCAGCGCGAAATCCAGGAGTTCTATTCGCAGTTCCACGTCACGCGCGACCTGCTGGAGCTGCGCAACCTGGTGCAGGTGGCCGACCTGATCGTGCAATCGGCCCTGCTGCGCCACGAGAGCCGGGGCCTGCACTTCAGCCGCGACTACCCCGGGTTGCTGCCCGAGGCGAAACCGACGATTCTGGTGCCGCCGGGGCGCTGAGCCCCCGACCTCAGGCCGCGGTGTCGAGCACCGCCGGCAACCAGCCGCGCAGGCTGTTGAGGAACGCGATTTCGCGCACCTGCGCCAAGGCGGCCACCGGCACCACCGCTTCACACAGGCGGCCTTCGTCGAGCGCCACCCGCCGACCGATGCCGGGCAGCAGGCCGCAGCTCAGGGCGGGCGTCACCCAGGCCCCGTCGTCGAAGCGCAAGGCCACATTGCCGCGCGTGCATTCGGTCAGCTCGCCGTCGTCGTTCCACAGCAGCGTGTCGAACACACCGGGCAACGCCCGCTCGGCCGCCTCGTAGGCCGCACGGCGGGTGGTCTTGTGGCGCACGAAGGTCGAATGCGCCGCCAGAAACGGCCGCTCGGCCAGCACCAGGCGCACCGGCCCGGGCGTGGGCGCCATGGCGTGCGCGGTGGCTTGCACGCGGCCATCCCGCCCGCCCAGCACGCGCACGCGCCACAGCCCCGCGGGGTGCGCTGCGGCCAGCGCCGGCAAGGCCTCGTTCCAGGCCGGCACCGGGCAGGCGAACCCGAAGCTTCGCGCGGCCTGCGCCATGCGCTCGCGGTGGTGCGCTTCGTGGCGCCACCGGCCGTGGTCGAGCAGCAGGGTCTCCAGCAGATCGAACGGTTCGGCCGCGCGCGCGGCGAAAGCCGCCTTGTGGTGCCATTCGCGCCATTCGGCCCGCGCGCTGGAACCCGCCGTGATGCCGCTGCCCACCCCGAGACTCAAGGCGCTGCCGCGCACGACCACAGTGCGGATGCCGACGTTGAAGGTGGCACCGCCGCCAGGGCGCAACACGCCCACGGCACCGCAGTACACGCCGCGCGGATCTGGCTCGTGCCGTGCAATGCGCCGCATCGCCTGGCGCTTGGGCGCACCGGTGACGGAGCCGCAGGGAAACAAGGCCCGCAGCACGTCCATCAGCTGCGTGCCCGGGCGGGTGCGCGCGCGCACGTCGGAGGTCATCTGCCACACGGTGGGCAGGGCCTGCACGTCGAACAGGGCCGGCACCTGCACCGAGCCCGGCACCGCCACGCGCGAAACGTCGTTGCGCAGCAGATCGACCACCATCACGTTTTCGGCGCGCTCTTTGGGACTCGCGGCGAGCTGTGCGGCCTGCGCCGCGTCGTCGCGCTCATCGAGGCCCCGCGGCGCGGTGCCCTTCATCGGGCGCGTGAGCAGCGTGTCGCCGTCCCAGTCGAAGAACAGCTCGGGCGACACGCTGAGCACCTGCTGCCCGCCGCTGTCGATGAAGGCCGCGTAAGCGGCCGGCTGCTCGCGCCGCAGCGCGTTGAACAGCGCCAGCGCACCACCCTGCGTCAACTCACCGCGCCAACGCCCGGTGTGATTGACCTGGTAGGTCTCGCCGGCCTCGATGGCCTGCTTCAGTTCGGCGAGGACGGTGTCGAAGTCCCCGCGCGCGCAGGGCGCATCCGCCCAGGTGGCGCGCACGGCGGTGTCGTCCAGGCCGGTCGCCGCATCGCCGGCGGCCAGAGGCGCCTCGTGCACACCGAACCAGGCCAACGGTCCGTCGGGCGCATGCGTGGGCAAGGCGGGGTCGAACGCGCCGGCGGCTTCGTAGGACAACCAGCCCACCACCCACGCCCCGCCCTTCGCCGCGGCTTCGGCGGATTCGATCAACCGCTGAACGTCGGACAAGCTGTCGGCCTGCAACACGGCGCTCGGCGCACCGAAGTCGAGCTGCAGCGGGCCCTGCCGCGCCAGGCCACTCGCCTCGAAAGCAACCCGGGCCTGCACGCGCCCGGCGTGCCCGGCCCTCACGCGGCGCCGATGTTCGGAACGAGGGCGCCCGGGTTCTGGCCGTTGCGTTGCGCGGCGGTGAAGGCCAGCATGCGGTCGATCGGCCGGCGCGCCAGCGGAATCAGCGCCGGGTCGACGTGGATCTCGTTGAGGCCTTTTTCCAGGATCTGCGCCACGCCCGCCAGGCCGTTCATCGCCATCCAGGGGCAGTGCGCGCAGCTCTTGCAGGTGGCGCTGTTGCCGGCGGTGGGTGCCTCGATGAACACCTTGCCCGGGTTCTGCTGGCGCAGCATGTGCATCATGCCGTTGTCGGTGGCGACGATGAACTCCGGCGCGTCCAGCGTGCGCGCGGCCTTCAGGATGGCCGAGGTCGAGCCCACGGCATCGGCCAGCGCGATCACGTCGGCCGGGCTTTCCGGGTGCACCAGCACCTTGGCCCGGGGGTGCTCCTTCTTGAGCGCTTCGAGCTCGAAGGCCTTGAACTCGTCGTGCACGATGCACGAGCCGGTCCACATCACCATGTCGGCCCCGGTCTCGCGCTGGATGTAGGCCCCCAGGTGTTTGTCGGGCGCCCACAGGATCTTGTGGCCCTTCTCCTTGAGCGCGTGCACGATGTCGAGCGCGCAGCTGGAGGTGACCAGCCAGTCCGAGCGCGCCTTCACGGCCGCGCTGGTGTTGGCGTACACCACCACGGTGCGATCGGGGTGGGCGTCGCAGAAGGCGTTGAACTCGTCGATCGGGCAGCCCAGGTCGAGCGAGCAGTTGGCGTCCAGGTCGGGCATGAGCACGGTTTTTTCCGGGCTCAGGATCTTGGCGGTCTCGCCCATGAAGCGCACCCCCGAGACCACCAGCGTGGTCGCCGCGTGGTCGCGGCCGAAGCGCGCCATTTCCAGCGAATCGCTCACGATGCCGCCAGTCTCCACGGCCAGGTCCTGCAGGTCAGGGTGCACGTAGTAGTGCGACACCATGACCGCGTTGCGCTCCTTCAGCAACTGGCGGATGCGCTCCTTGAGCGCGGCGCGCTGCTTCGGGCCCGGTTCGACCGGCACGCGCGCCCAGGCGTGCTGCGTGGGGCAGGCCGGCTGTTCGTATTCGACGTCGATGACGGCGCTGGAGTCTGGGGTATTCATGTCGGTGTCGGTAAGCCTGGGGCGCCTCAGAGTGCCTGGAAGCGCATGGAAAAGTCGGTGGCCTTCACGTCCTTGGTCAGGGCGCCGATGGAGATGCGGTCGACCCCGGTTTCTGCAAGGGCCCGCACGGTGTCCAGGTTCACGCCCCCGGAGATTTCAAGAATCGCGCGGCCGGCGTTGAGCCTTACCGCCGCGTTGAGCGTGGGAGCGTCCATGTTGTCGAGCAGCACCATGGTGGCACCGCAGGCCAGGGCTTCCTCGAGCTGGGCCAGGGTCTCGACCTCGATCTCGACGAAACGCGCCTCGGGCGCGGTCTCGCGCACGCGTTGCAGCACCTGGGCCACGCCGCCGGCGGCGGCGATGTGGTTTTCCTTGATCAGCACCGCGTCGTACAGGCCGATGCGGTGGTTCACGCCGCCGCCGGTCTTCACCGCGTACTTCTGCGCCAGGCGCAGGCCGGGCAGGGTCTTGCGCGTGTCCACGATCTGCGCCCGCGTGCCGGCCACGGTGTCCACGAAAACCGCGGTCTTGGTGGCCACGGCCGAGAGCAGTTGCAGGAAGTTGAGCGCGGTGCGCTCGGCCGTGAGCAGCGGCTGCGCGCGGCCTTCGATCGAGAGCACGGTCTGGTCGGCGGCGCAGCGCTGGCCTTCGCCCACGTGCCAGGTCAGCGTGGCCTGGGGGTCGAGCGCCTGCACGGCGGCCTCCACCCAGGGCGTGCCGCAGATCACGGCCGCCTCGCGCGCCAGGATGCGGGCCCGCGTGGGGCGCTGCGCGTCCACCAGGGCGGCGGTCAGGTCACCCGCGCCCACGTCTTCGGCCAGCGCCAGCGCCACATCGCGCCGGGCCAGCTCCTGCACGTCGGCCAGGGTGAATTCAGAGAGGTGTTTCATGGGGCGCAAGCATAGCGGTTTGGACTATAGTGCCCGATTCTCACCCACCCCCAACC
>NZ_JBWKZH010000082.1:0-22521 GCF_059424305.1 Hydrogenophaga sp. GW456-12-10-14-TSB4
GGAAAGGGGCGGGGGGATAGGGGGGGAAGGCGAGGTGCGACGCCAGTCAAAAACAAACACCAAAGGGTGGTTTCCAGAAAAACTCCCACAATGCAAAGACGAACCCCGTCACCCCAGGAGCCCCCGATGCGCCGTTCCCACGCCCTTCTTCTCTTCCTGACGCTGGCACTCCCCAGCCTGACCACACCAGCCATGGCCGCCGAACCGGCATGCCCCACCCTCCTGCAGCATCGCTTCGACCGCCTGCAGGACGAGAAGCCCCAATCCCTGTGCCAATACACCGGCAAGGTCGTGCTGGTGGTCAACACCGCGAGCTTCTGCGGCTTCACCAAACAGTACGAAGGCCTCGAAGCGCTCTATGCCCGCTACCAGCCACAGGGACTGGTGGTGCTGGGCTTTCCCGCCAACGACTTCGGCAGCCAGGAGCCAGGCAACAACCAGGCCATCGCCGACTTCTGCGAAAACACCTTCGGCGTGAAATTCCCGATGTTCAGCAAGACCAGCGTGGTCGGGCGCGACACCAACCCGCTGTACCGCCAGCTGGCCGAAAAGACCGGTGACCACCCCCGCTGGAACTTCCACAAGTACCTGATTGGCCGCGACGGCCAGACCGTGCGCAGCTACGCCAGCGGCGTCGACCCCAAAAACCCCGCCCTCATCAAGGACATTGAAAAGTTTCTCTCGACCAAATTGTGACTAGTGAGTCACAATAAAACCATAGAGTACAAATCGTGAGTCCGCTGCCATGCCCCTGCTTCGCCTCCGCTGCGCTGAGCGCCAGACGCACAAAGTCTGGAACTTTTGGCGCGCGCGGGGCGTCGTAGCAAGCAGGTTGGCGCTGGCGCCAGCCCCCGATTCCGGTTTAGAACTGCGAAGCCTTCCGGGTCTCCATGACCCGGCTGCAATCCCGAGGCGCTTCTCCTCCTCCTCCCTCCCTCCCTTGTTCGTCTGGGGGCGCTTCGCAGTCTTTTGTATTGGCCCACGCGGCCGCCGCACCGCCCGGTGCGGGGCCCACCGGCCCTGAGGTCCGACCATGCAGCCGGACCTCGCTTTCCTCCACCCCTCCTCCGCGCGAGCCAGGCCCCGGCCTTCGCGCGTGGCCATCGTCGGCTCCGGCATTGCCGGCCTGGCCGCCGCCCACACGCTGCAGGGCCTGGCGGACGTCACGCTGTACGAGGCGGGCGATCATTTCGGCGGCCACACCCACACCGTGGATGTGACCCTGCCCGACGCGCAGGGCGTGCCGACCACCTTCGGCGTCGACACCGGTTTTCTGGTGCTCAACGAACGCACCTACCCCAACCTGCTGGCGCTGCTCGCCGCGCTGGAGGTGCCGATCGCCAGGTCCGACATGTCGTTCTCGGTGCAGGTGCCGGGCGCCGAGCCCGCAGGCAACTCGCTCGAATGGAGCGGGAGCGACCTGTCCTCCGTGTTCGCGCAACGGCGCAACCTGGCCAACCCGCGCTTCCTGCGCATGCTGGCCGACATCGTGCGCTTCAACCGGGTCACCACCCGACTGGCCGAGCGCGGCGACGACCTTCGGCCGGACAGCCCCCTGCTGCAGCCGCTGGGGGACTTCCTGCGCGAACAGCGCTTCTCCGACGAGTTCCGCGACTGGTACTTCCTGCCCATGATGGGCTGCATCTGGAGCTGCCCGACCGACCAGATGCTGGCCTTCCCGGTCGCCACCATGGTGCGCTTCTGCCACAACCACGGCCTGATCCAGGTCCGCAACCGGCCGCAGTGGTACACCGTCGCCGGCGGCGCGCGCCGCTATGTCAACAAGATCCTCGAAAGCGTCGGCGACCTGCGCCTGTCCACACCCGTGCAGCAGGTGCTGCGCGACGAGGCCGGCGTGCGGGTGGTCTCCCCGGGCCATGTGGACCGCTTCGACGCCATCGTGCTGGCCTGCCACACCGATCAGGCGCTGCGCCTGCTCGGCGACCAGGCCTCCACCACCGAACGCAAGGTGCTCGGCGCCATCCGCTACCAGCCCAACCGCGCCGTGCTGCACACCGATGCCTCGGTGCTGCCGGAAAATCCCCGCGCCTGGGCGGCCTGGAACTACGAGCGCGCGCCCAGCGCCGAGCGGGAGTCGGCCAGCGTCTGCCTGCATTACCTGATCAACCGCCTGCAGCCGCTGCCGGTGCCGCAACCGGTGGTGGTCTCGCTCAATCCGCAGCGCGAGATCAACCCCACGCAGGTGCTGGGTGAGTACGTCTATGAGCACCCGGTGTTCGACCTCGCCGCGATCCGGGCACAGGCCGCCGTTCCGGCCTTGCAGGGCCTGCGCCACACCTGGTTCGCGGGCGCGTGGACCGGGTACGGTTTTCACGAGGACGGGCTCAAGTCGGGTCTGCAGGCCGCGCGCGGCCTGATCGATGCGCATCTGCTGGTCCCCACGGCCAGCGAGCACGAACTGCGCAGGGCCGCGCTCCCCGGGGTGTTCGCATGAACGCCGTGGCGCTGCTCGGCTTCGGCCAGGTGCGCCACACGCGCCACCGGCCCCACCGCCACGCCTTCGCCTACGCCACCTGTTTCCTGATGCTGCCGATGCGCAGCCTTCGCGCGCACGGCCCCGGCGCGCTGGCGCGCAACCGCCGCGCCGCGCTGAGCTTTCACGACGCCGACCACGGCGATGGCCGCGCCGACAGCCTGGCCTGGCTGGACGAGGTGCTGCGGCAGCACGGCATCAGCGACGCGCAGGGCGAGGTCTGGCTGCACACCTACCCGCGTGTGCTGGGCCACAGCTTCAAGCCGGTGAGCTTCTGGTACTGCCATCGGGCCGACGGTTCGCTGCGCGCGGTGCTCGCCGAGGTGAACAACACCTTCGGTGAACGCCACTGCTACCTGCTCGATGCGCCGCGCTACGGTCAGCCCTGCGAAGCAGCCAAAGTCTTCCACGTCTCACCGTTCTGCCCGGTGCGTGGCCGCTACCGCTTTGTCTTCATGCGCACCGAAGGCCCCACGGCCCGCACGGTGGCCCGCATCGACTACTTCGACGGTCCTGACGACATGGCGCTGCTCAACACCAGCGTGAGCGGCGAGCTGCTGCCGCTGAATGCCCGCACCCTTCGCCGGGCACTGTGGTCCCTCTCGGCCATGGGACTGGGCGTGATCGCCCGCATCCATTGGCAGGCCCTGCGCCTGTGGATGCGCCAGGCCCCGTTCTTCCGCCAGCCACCCGCGCCTGGCGACTTCGTGACCGCAGCCGAGCCCCGCCAGCCATGACCATCACCACCGCCTCCCCCCGCTCCGTGGGCTTCGCATTGCCCCGCAACACGCCGGCCGCGGCGCGCACGACGCTGCAACTGCTGCAGCGGCTGGTGCATGGCAGCCTCACGCTGCAACTGCCCGACGGCTCGGTGCAGCGTTTCGGCCAGGCCGAAGGGCCGCACGCCAGCATGAAACTGCACAACTGGAACGTGTGCAACGCCACGCTGAAATCGGGCGACATCGGCTTCGCCGAAACCTACATCGCCGGCGACTGGAGCACGCCCCAGCTCACCGCCCTGCTGTCGCTCCTGGTGGCCAACCGCCGCGAGGTGGAGGACATGGTCTACGGCTCCTGGCTGGGCCGCCTGGCCTACCGGGTGCGGCACCTGCTCAACCGCAACTCCAAGGCCAACAGCCGCAAGAACATCCACGCGCACTACGACCTGGGCAACGCGTTCTACGGCCTATGGCTGGACGAGACCATGAACTACTCGTCGGCGTGGTTCGAGACGCCGGAGCAGCCGATGGAAATGGCGCAGCACGCCAAGGTGCGCCGCGCATTGCGTTTGGCGGGCGTGCAACCGGGCGACCGCGTGCTGGAGATCGGCTGCGGCTGGGGCGCGCTGGCCGAGAAAGCCACCACCGAATTCGATGCCTCGGTGGTCGGCGTGACGCTCTCGACCGAACAACTGGCGTTCGCTCAGCAGCGCATGCGGCGCATCGGCCGCGAAGACCGCGCCGAGCTGCGGCTGCAGGACTACCGAGACATCGACGACGCGCCGTTCGACGCCATCTGCTCGATCGAGATGGTCGAGGCGGTGGGCCGCGCGTACTGGCCGACCTACTTCCAGACCGTCGCCCGCCTGCTCAAGCCCGGGGGCCGGGCCTGCATCCAGAGCATCGTGATCGCCGACGCGCACTTCGAGCGCTACATCCAGGGCACGGACTTCATCCAGCAATACATCTTCCCCGGCGGCTGTCTACCCTGCCCGCGCGAGCTGCGCGCCCAGGCCGCGCAAGCCGGGCTCGAGGTGGTCGACGAGTTCGCCTTCGGGCAGGACTACGCGCGCACGCTGTCGATCTGGCGCGAGCGTTTCCTGCACGAGCAGGAAAGCGTGCTGCGGCTGGGCTTCGACCAGCGCTTCCTGCGCATCTGGGAGTTCTACCTCGCCTATTGCGAGGCGGCGTTCGAGCAGCAGAGCGTTGACGTCGTGCAGTTCACGCTGCGCAAGCCGGCGTGAGGCCCGCACCATGCCCCGCCCCGCCCTGCCTCTGGTCGTGGCCGCCGCCCTGCTGGCCAGCCTGCCAGCGGGCGCGCAGACCACCCCGCTGAGCACGGCGCTGCAGGAGCAGACCCGCACCGGCACCGCCCGCCTGCGCTATTGGGGTTTCGATGTCTACGACACCCGCCTGATGGTCGCCCGCGACTTCGACATCCAGCGGTTCGAGGACCAGCGCTTCGGCCTGGAGCTGAGCTACCTGCGCAGCTTCAAGGGCGCCGACATCGCCGAGCGGTCCATCGAGGAAATGAAAGGCCTGGCCCCGCTGGACCCCGCGCAGGCCCAGCGCTGGCAGCAGGCGATGAGCGCCCTGTTCCCCGACGTGCGGCGCGGCGACCGCCTCACCGGCGTGCACGTGCCGGGCAGCGGGGCGCGCTTCTACGTCAACGGCCAGTGGCTGGGCGAGGTGGCCGACGACGCCTTCTCGCGCCTGTTCTTCGGCATCTGGCTCTCGCCCCGGACCTCGCAGCCGCGGTTGCGCGAGGCGCTGATCCAGTCCCTGGGCGGCCCCCCGCGCACACCATGAACGAACCCGCCGCCGGTTTCATCGGCCCGGGCGCGTGGCGCCACGGCCTGCGCTACGGTCTGCTGGGCCTGCCGCTGGCCTTTGTGGCGCTGCCGCTGTACGTGGTGCTGCCCAACCACTACGCGCGCGAGTTCGGCGCGCCGCTGGCCGCCCTGGGCACGGTGCTGCTGGCCGCCCGCCTCGTCGATGCCGTGCTCGACCCCTGGATCGGGCGCGGGTGCGACCGCCTGTTCGCGCGCTCGGTCGCCGCGGTGCTGGGTGTGGCCGCGGCCGCCGCTGTGCTGCTCGCGGCCGGGCTGTGGGGCCTGCTGTTTCCACCGGCCGCGGTGCGCGAGGCTGGCAGCGTGGCCCTGCTCGGCTGGGCGGGCGGGCTGATGGCCCTCACCTATATCGCCTACAGCGTGATCTCGGTGGCCCACCAGGCCTGGGGCGCGCGCCTGGGCGGCGACGAAGCCCAGCGCAGCCGCGTGGTGGCCTGGCGCGAAGGCCTGGCCCTGCTGGGCGTGCTGATGGCCGCGGTGCTGCCCGCCACGCTGGGGCTGGGCGCCACCGCCTCGGCCTTCACCGTGTTGCTGGCACTGGGCTGGTGGGCCTGGAGCCGATCGGTCCGGCCCGTGACCGAAACCAGCGCCGCGCCGACAACGGGCCCGTCGCCGCTGCGGCAACCCGCGTTCCGCCGCCTGCTGGCGGTGTTCGTGATCAACGGCACCGCCAGCGCCGTGCCGGCCACACTGGTGCTGTTCTTCGTGCAGGACCGGTTGCAGGCAGCGCCCTCGATGGAGCCGGCCTTCCTCGCCACCTACTTTCTGTGTGCCGCGCTCTCGATGCCGCTCTGGGTGCGGCTGGTCGCCCGCCTCGGCCTGGCGCGCACCTGGCTGGTGGGCATGGGTCTCGCGGTCACGGTGTTCGTCTCGGCGGCCCTGCTCGGCCCGGGCGACGCCTGGCCCTTCCTGGCCGTGTGTGCGCTCTCGGGCCTCGCGCTGGGCACCGACCTCGCCCTGCCCGGCGCGCTGCTGGCCGGCCTGATCGGCCGGCTCGGTGAACGCGGCCAACGCGAGGGCGCGTACTTCGGCTGGTGGAACTTCGCCACCAAGCTCAACCTCGCGCTGGCGGCCGGCCTGGCGCTGCCGCTGCTGAGCGGGTTCGGCTACGCACCGGGCACGCGCGACCCCGCCGCGCTGCAGGCACTCACGGTTGCCTACTGCCTGCTGCCCTGCGCGCTCAAGCTGCTGGCCGCCGGCGCACTGTACGCGCTGGTCATCCGGCCCGAACAAGGTCGCGCCGACCCGCTTCATCCCCTGCCCACCCACTGAAGGACTGCCATGCAACGACGTCAATGCCTCGCCGCCGGCCTCGCGGGTGCGGCCACACTCGCGGGTTGCGCGGGACCCGAGGTGGCGCAGTACGCGGGCGAAAAACCGGTGCTCGACCTGCGCACCTACTTCAACGGCACGCTCGACGCCTACGGCATCTTCACCGACCGCTCGGGTGCCATCGTCAAGCGCTTCGTCGTGGTCATGCGCTGCCAATGGAACGGAGACGACGGCGTGCTCGACGAGGCCTTCACCTACTCGGACGGCACGGCGCAGAAGAGGGTGTGGCGCATGAAACACCTGGGCAACGGCCACTTCAGCGGCTCCGCTGACGACGTGGTGGGCGTCGCGCTCGGCGAGCAACGGGGCAACGCCTTCCGCTGGGGCTACACGCTGCTGCAACCGGTGGACGGCAAGACTTATGAGGTGCAGTTCGACGACTGGATGATCCTCATGGACGAACGTGTGATGCTCAACAAGGCCACGATGAGCAAGTTCGGCATCCGCCTGGGCGAGGTCACCCTGTCGTTCGTGAAGCGCCTGCCATGACCATCCCCAGGACGTTCATCGACGCGCCCCTGGCGCCGCCGCTGGCGGTGCGCGGTGCGCGCGGCTTCTCGCTGTTCAGGCCCATGAATCCCCCGATCCGCGATTGGCGCGGCCTGCGCGTGTGGTTGATCGGCGCCTCCAGCGGCATTGGCGAAGCCACCGCCGCGGCCTTGCACGCGCGCGGCGCCCAGGTGCTGGTGTCCGCGCGCAATGCGTCCGCGCTGAACGCGTTCGTGGCCGCGCACCCGGCCGCGCAGGCCTGGCCGCTGGACGTGACCGATGCCACCGCCGTCATGCGCACGACCTACCAGATCCTGGCCGAGGGCCCACTCGACCTGGTGCTGTACTGCGCCGGCCACTACAGCGAGATGCGCGCCACCGGCATGGACCTGGCCGACCTGCGGCGCCACGTCGACATCAACTACCTCGGCGCGTTGCACGTGCTCGACGCCGCCGTGCCCGCGATGGCGGCGCGCGGTCGCGGGCACATCAGCCTCATCAGCAGCGTGGCGGGCTTTCGTGGCCTGCCCAAAAGCCTGGCGTACGGCCCGACCAAGGCCGCACTCACCAACCTCGCGGAGACGCTGTACCTGGACCTGCAACCCCTGGGCCTCGGGGTGAGCGTGGTGCACCCCGGTTTCGTGAACACGCCCCTGACAGCCCGCAACGGGTTCGCCATGCCCGCCCTGATCACCCCGGCGCAGGCCGCGCAGGCCATGCTGGCCGGCTGGGGCCGGGGCGCGTTCGAGATTCACTACCCCAAGCGGTTCACGCGCTGGATGAAACTGCTGCGCCTGCTGCCCTACCGCGTCTACTTTTCGGCGGTGCGCCGCGCCACCGGGCTATAACCCGTACATGCCCACCGACACCCGCGCCGCCATCGACCACCTCTGCCGCTGGTTCGAGTCGCTCTCCCCCGACTCGCTCGCCCGGCTCGGCGAGTTCTACACGGCGGACGCGCGCTTCAAGGACCCGTTCAACGAGGTGCAGGGCATCCCGGCCATCGCGCGCATCTTCGAGCACATGTTCGAGAACCTGAACGAACCGCGCTTCGTGGTCACGGGCCGTCTGGTGGACGGCGCGCAGGGCTTCCTGACCTGGGAATTCCGGTTTCGGTTCCGGCGCTTCGACACCGTCACGGAGCAGGTGGTGCGCGGCGGCTCGCACCTGCAGCTCGCGCCCGACGGGCGCGTCAGCGACCACCGCGACTACTGGGACGCGGCGGAGGAGCTGTACGAGAAGCTGCCGGTGGTCGGCGGCCTGATGCGCTGGCTGAAGCGGCGCGCCAACGGCTGAGGCGCGATGCGCCTCAGCTCGGCTTCGTATCGACGAAGCTCGGGCGCTGGTGGAGCTTCTCGGCCAGGCGGGCCAGGTTGGGGTACTGAGCACGCCAGTCGATGGCGGCGAAGCGGAAGTCCAGGTAGCCCAGCGCGCAGCCCACGGCCACGTCGGACAGGCTGAAGTGGATGCCCGAACAGAACGCCTTCTCGCCCAGGCCCTGGCTCATGGACTTCAGGCAGGCATCGATCTTGGCGCGCTGGCGCTGGATCCAGGCCTCGCTGCGCTCGCCCTCGCCGCGGCCGGGCCAGGTGGCTTCGAGCCGGGCCAGCACGGCCGCATCGAGCAGGCCGTCGGCCAGCGCTTCCCAGGTCTTGACCTCGGCGCGCTCGCGGCCCTGCGTGGGGATCAGCTTGCCCACGGGCGACAAGGTGTCGAGGTACTCCACGATCACGCGCGAGTCGAACACCGCCTCGCCGCCCTCCATCACCAGGCAGGGCACCTTGCCCAGCGGGTTGGAGGTCATGATGGTGGTGTCGGCAGACCAGACGTCTTCCAGGATGAACTGGTAGTCCAGTTTCTTCTCGGCCATGACAACGCGCACTTTTCGCACGTAAGGGCTGGTGATGGCGCCGATGAGTTTCATGGGGGAGTGCAATGCTCGTTGGGACGTAGGAACACGATTCTAGCCAGCGCCAGACCGTCCCTCCGATCCGCAGGCGTGGCGCCCGGCGGTGGGTGCGCCCGCGGACGGGCCTCCTACAATCGCGGGATGCGTTCGACCACTTCCTCTCCCGCCTCGCCCGCCCACACCACCCCCGGCGCCCCCAGCACGATTTCCGCGCTCTCGCCGCTCGACGGCCGTTACGCCGGTCGCCTGGCCGGCCTGCGCCCCTTCATGAGCGAGCAGGGCTACATGCACCGCCGCGTGCAGGTCGAGATCGCCTGGTTCATCGCCCTGTCCGATGCCGGCCTGGCCGAGTTCAAGCCGCTCTCGCCCGGCGCGCGCACCTACCTGCTGGGCCTGGTGAAGAACTTCAGCGAAGCCGACGGCCAGGCCATCAAGGACATCGAGAAGGTCACCAACCACGATGTGAAGGCGGTCGAGTACTGGATCAAGTCGCGCTTCGAGGCACGCCCCGAACTGGAGAAGGCCGCCGAGTTCGTGCATTTCGCCTGCACCAGCGAGGACATCAACAACACCAGCCACGCCCTGCAACTCAAGGGCGGGCGCGACGCGGTGCTGCTGCCCGCGCTGGACGCGGTGATCGACAAGCTGCGCGAGATGGCCCATGCCTACGCGGCCGTGCCCATGCTCAGCCGCACGCACGGCCAGACCGCCAGCCCCACCACCGTGGGCAAGGAGATCGCCAACGTGGTGGTGCGCCTGAGCGCCGCGCGCGACCGCATTGCCAGCGTCAAGCTCCTGGGCAAGATGAACGGCGCGGTGGGCAACTACAACGCCCACCTGAGCGCCTGGCCCGAGTTCGACTGGGAAACCTTCAGCCGCAACGTGATCGAGCAGCCCGAGCCGCTCGGCCTGGGCCTGACCTTCCAGCCCTACAGCATCCAGATCGAGCCGCACGACTACATGGCCGAGCTGTTCGACGCGGTTGCGCGCACCAACACCATCCTGATCGACCTCTCGCGCGACATCTGGGGCTATGTGAGCCTGGGCTATTTCAAGCAGCGCCTGAAGGCGGGCGAGATCGGCTCGTCGACCATGCCACACAAGGTCAACCCGATCGACTTCGAGAACGCCGAAGGCAACCTGGGCCTGGCCAACGCGCTGCTGCGCCACCTGTCCGAGAAGCTGCCGATCAGCCGCTGGCAGCGCGACCTCACCGACTCCACCGTGCTGCGCAACATGGGCGTGGCCCTGGGCTACGCCGTGCTGGCCTACCACTCGATGGGCGTGGGGCTGGGCAAGCTCGAACTCAACGAAGAAGCCCTGGCGGCCGACCTCGACGCGTCCTGGGAAGTGCTGGCCGAGCCGATCCAGACCGTGATGCGCCGCTACGGCGTCTCGGGCGCCTACGAAAAGCTCAAGGAAGTCACGCGTGGCAAGACCGTGACCGCCGAGGCGCTGCACACGCTCATCCGCAGCCTGGACATTCCCCAGCCCGAAAAAGACCGCCTGCTGGCCATGACGCCAGGCAGCTACGTGGGCAAGGCCACCGAGCTCGCGCGCCGCGTCTGACACCGCGCAGGGCCAGGCACCTTCGCTTGATCTGGCTCAAACGGTCGGGAGCTCCGCCGATCTACAGTCCCGCGTGCGCGCTTGCGCGGGATTTCCGGAGCTCCAGGCCATGGCCATCGAACTGTTCAACCAAGATGGCCATGTCTGTCTGATGTTCACCCACCTCGCCGACGAAGGCGGCGAGGCGGTGCAGGCCAACCAGTTCCTCGTGATCCACGGCGACGCGGGCGCCGTCATCGACCCCGGCGGCAACATGGCCTACAACGAGCTGCTGTTGACCATCGGGCGCTACTTCCCACCCCACCGGCTGTCCACGATCCTGGCCTCGCACGCCGACCCGGACATCATTGCCTCGCTGGACCGCTGGATGACCAGCACCCAGGCCACGCTCTACATCTCCCGACTGTGGGAGCGCTTCGCGGCGCATTTCATGCACTCCGAGGGCAACTTCCAGTTCTGGGACCCGGTAAGCCGCATCCTTTTCTCCGGCGACCTGGGCGTGTCGCTCGGGTCTTCGACCGACGCGGGTCGAACGGTCACCTCGCTGGCCGCGCACATTCCCCGGATGGAGAGCTTCCACCGGCGCTACATGGTCTCGTCCAAGGTGCTGCGGCTGTGGGCGCAGATGGCCCGCACCCTGCCGATCCGCATGATCGTGCCGCAGCACGGCTCGCCGCTGGCCGGCGCCGCCGTGGGGGAGTTCATCGACTGGGTGAGCGACTTCAGCTGCGGCGTGGATCACCTGACGCAGGCGAACTACACCGTGCCCACCTGATCAGCGCCCGGAACCCGGCTCTTCCAGCGCGCGTTCGGCGTAGCGGTTGAAGCGCCAGGCATCGCCCTCGATGGTGATCCGCCGCCAGCTGGCGCGCTTCTCACCCGGGGTCATCTCGGTCCAGCGCTGCACTTCATCGAAACGGCGGCCGCAGCCCTTGCAGACCTCGTCGCCCTGGCTGGTCGAGCAGATGGCGATGCACGGCGTGTCGGGGGTGGTCTCGTACCAGGCCAGCCAGGCCTCGCGCGCCGCGGCAGGCAGGGTGGCTTCGTCGGCCTCGGTCTCGTGAAACCAGATCAGCAGCGCGTACACCTCGGCCAACGCGCGAAGCTCCTTGCACAGGGAAACGCCGTCCGGCGAGGGTGAGCGCTCACGCCAGTAGTTGATCGCGGCTTCGATGTCGGTGATGTGGATGCCGGCCATGGGGTGTGGATCATAAGCGCCGGCCAGTACCAGCCCCGGCGCTGTGGTAACTGCGTACCGGACCCGGACGCCGCGCGCGAACCTGGGCCGCTACAATCGCGGGGTTTCGAAGGGGAGTAGCTCTCCGTTCCGGCGCCCGCCGCCGGACCATCGCGTTGTCGTCAATACGAAGCCACCGCTTCCGGCAGCCCGGGCCCGGCAAGACCCTTGCCAGGCTGAGCAAGACCTTTGACAGGCCCCATGGGTCGATCAAGGCATGCCCGTCCCCTTCGTCAGCGCGTTTGCGCCATCGCGGGTGGTGATTCGGCGCCTTCCGATCGACCAGGGGGGTCGAGCATGAGAAGGCCGGGTGGACGCGAGGAGAATCCCTCTCGCCCCGCCCATTTGGACAAACGACAACGAGGCATTTATGGATTTCCTGACTTCGCCCGCGTTCTGGGTCGCCCTGGGACAGATCATCATCATCGACATCCTGCTGGGTGGCGACAACGCGGTCGTGATCGCGCTGGCCTGCCGCAAGCTGCCGCCCGCTCAGCGCACCAAGGGCATCATCTGGGGCACCTTCGGCGCCATCATCCTGCGCGTCATCCTGATCGCCTTTGCGATGACGCTGCTGACCGTGCCGTTCATCAAGCTCGTCGGTGCCCTGCTGCTGATCTGGATCGGTGTGAAACTGCTCGCGCCCGATGACGAAGCGCACGGTGATATCCAGGGCAGCGACAAGCTGTTCGCGGCCATCAAGACCATCATCGTCGCCGACCTGGTGATGAGCGTGGACAACGTCATCGCCATCGCCGGCGCCGCCCAGAACGCAGGCGAGCACTCGTTCCTGCTGGTGGTGCTGGGCCTGCTGATCTCCATCCCCATCATCGTCTGGGGCAGCACGATGGTCATCAAGCTGATGGCCCGCTTCCCGGTCATCATCACCCTGGGCGGCATGCTGCTGGGCTGGATCGCCGGCGGCATGCTGGTCACCGACCCGGCCTTCGTCACCCCCGACAAGTGGACCTTCATGCCCAAGCTCGGCACCGTGGATGAAAAGGGCATGGCCGTCATCTCCGACACGCTGTACTGGGCGGCCCACGTCGTGGGTGCGCTGCTGGTCCTGGCGCTGGGCAAGTGGATTGCCTCCCGCCGCCCGCCGGTGGTCCACGAAGGCTGATCCAGCTTTCCGAGGCTCCGATGCACAGGGCGGCGACCGAAAGGGCGCCGCCCTTTTTCATGCCCGGCGAAGAACCGGTGCTATGCTGCCCCGCATGAAACTCATCCTGACCTGGCTGCTCGCGGCCTGCGCGCTGCTGGTGGTGGCCTACCTCTACCCCGGCGTGCAAGTGCAGAGCTTCACTTCCGCCCTGATCGCTGCAGCCGTCATCGGCCTGTTCAACGCGGTGCTGCGGCCCGTCCTGGTGATCCTGACGCTGCCCGTCACGATCGTCACCCTGGGCCTCTTCCTGTTCATCATCAACGCGCTGATGTTCTGGGCGGCAGCGAGCGTGCTGGACGGGTTCCGCGTCAACGGCTTCCTGGCCGCGCTGCTGGGATCGCTGATCTATTCGGTGCTGATGCTGGCGGTGAACTCCGCCGTGCGCACGGTGCTGCCGCGCTGAGCCGGCCGGCGGACTACCGCTCCGATTCCTCGCGCACCGACTCGCGCAGTTGCGCCTCGACCTCACGGCGGCGGCTGTCCACGATGGCCAGCTCCATCCCGTCCGTGCGCTGCGCGGCCGGCAAGGCCTGGGCCGCCTTGAAGCGGTCCACGGCACCCCCGAAGTCCAGGTGGGCCGCACGCGCCTCGGCCTCGGCGCGAATGGACCTCAGCGTCTGCCCTTGCACCGCATAGGCCCGTGACAGCGTTTGCCAGGCCACCGCATCGCGCGGCTGCTGCGCCACCCAGGTCTGCAGGCGGCTGACCGCCCGCTGCGCTTGCCCGGTGGCCAGCGCGGCCTGCGCACCCAGCAGCGCACTGGCCCGCGAGGTGCCGCCCAGCGCCTGATCGCGCAACTCGGCCAGCAAGGTGGCCTGCGCGGGCGGCAGGGACGGCACGCCGCCCGCGACGGGGGACAGCAGGATGTCCAGCAACAGCGCATCCACCGTGGGGCGCGCCTCCGGCGCCACCGCCGTGCGCAGCGACTGGGCCAGCTCCAGGGCCAAGTCGCGCTGACCCAGCCGCAAGGCCGAGAGCGCGGCCGCATACCGATCACCCGGGGAGGCATTGGCCGCTCGCCCATTGGTCAGCCAGGCGCGCTGCCGGTCGGGGCCGTTTTCCGCCAACACCTTGGCGCGCGCCGACACCAGCGCGTGCACGTTGCGCGAGGGCATGGGCAGGCCCACGGCCGAGTGAGAAGCCCCTCGGGAGCCCGGCAAGTCCAGGCGCAAACCAGGGGAAGCCGAGGGCACCGCGGCCACCGGCACGGCGGCGCTCACCGGCCCCATCTGGCCGCCGGCCGCAGCGACCGGCCCCGACGGAATGCGCGAGCGCATGTCGGCCATGCGCTCGCCGGTCAAAGGGTGGCTGCGAAGGTAAGGGAACGAGCCGTCGTCGTAACGCGAGGACTGCTGCATCTTGTCGAACATGGTCACGAAACCCAGGCCATCAAAGCCCGCCCCCGTCAGCACCCCGAAGCCCACGCGGTCGGCTTCGCGCTCCATGTCGCGCGAGAAATTCAGCTGCGTCTGCGCGGCCACGGCCGAGCTGCCCGCGATCGCGGCCGTGGCCACCTGCGGGTTGGACCCGGCCGCCAGCGCGCCGAGGATCATGGCGGCCATCATCCAGGGCGCCATGCGCTCCTCCCGCGCCATCATGCGCGAGATGTGGCGTTGCGACACGTGGCTGAGCTCGTGGGCCATCACCGAGGCCAGTTCCTCGGGCTTGTCGGTGAGCGCCATCAGGCCCAGGTTCACACCGAGGTAGCCCCCCGGCAGGGCGAAAGCGTTGACGCGCTTGTCGCGCGACACCACCAGCTCCCAGGCCATGCGCTCGGCCAGTTCGGGCGGCACATCGCCCCGGTCGCGCGCGGCACCCAGCAACGGCTGCCACAGGGCCTGCAGGTAGTCGCCCAGCACGGGGTCGTCCAGGTAGTCCGGGTCGCGGTAGATGTCGCGCGCGATGCGGTCGCCCAGGCGCCGCTCGGCCGAGATGGACATGCCGCCGCCGTCGCCCAGGCTGGGCAACGAAGAAGTGGAGGTGCTGTCACGCACCGGCTGGGCGATCGAGGCTGGCACGGGCAACAGCATCGACGCCACCGCCAGCAGCCCCAGAGCCAGGGCAGAGCGTGGGACAGGGGGAAGCAGCGACTTCAGGAAAAAACGCATCCCCGTATGATGCCGCCAACGCCCAACGGTTCTGTAAAGCCCGCGAAACAAGCCCCCATGACCGATACAAAAACCCCATCCTCCCTGACCCACTTCGACGCCCAGGGCCAGGCCCACATGGTCGACGTGGCGGCCAAGGCCAGCACCCACCGGGTGGCCGTCGCCGAAGGGCGCATCACCATGTTGCCGGCCACGCTGGCGCTGATCCAGGCGGGCACCGCGAAGAAGGGCGATGTGCTGGGCATCGCCCGCATTGCCGGCATCCAGGCGGCCAAGAAGACCAGCGACCTCATCCCGCTGTGCCACCCGATCGCGCTGACCCGGGTGGCGGTGGAGTTCGACATCGAGCCCGAGGCCCACAGCGTGCACTGCCGCGCGACCGCCGAATGCACCGGCCAGACCGGCGTGGAAATGGAAGCCCTCTCGGCGGTGTCGGTGGCGCTGCTCACCGTCTACGACATGTGCAAGGCGGTGGACCGGGGGATGGTGATGGGCGGGGTTCGGCTGATGGAGAAGCGCGGCGGGAAAAGCGGGGCGTTTGTGGCTGGTTGAACGACCTGCGTCTTGAGAGACAAAAAAAAGAGCGCCGAAGCGCTCTTTTTTGTACTCACCCAATTAACGGCAAGTCGCGGGCAGGTACTTCTTGTTCAGCGTGCCGCCGCAAGTCCAGATCACGGCAGAAGCGGGAGGGGTGCCGGCCACCAGGGCAGAGGGTGCCACGGCGGGGATTGCGGGAGCGTAGTCGGCGCTGGCAGCCGCACCAGTGGCCGGGTCAGCCGGCGTGCCGACTTGGGCAACAGCGTCGCTACCACCGGAGGTGGGCGTCAGCGTCAGGGTGTTCGCGCCGGCAACACCACCAGCCTTGGCCTTCAGCGTGACGGTCACCGCGCCGTTGGTGCCATCCACAGCAACGGATTCAACGTTTTCGGTCGGCGAAGGAGGCGCCCAGCCGGAAGCAAAAGCCACACCGTTGGCGGCGTTTTCCGTCACGGTCGTCTTTGCGCCGCTGGCGAGCGTCACCGCTTCGGAAACGCGGGCGCGGATCGTGTAGTCCTGATATGCCGGCAGTGCCACGGCAGCCAGAATACCGATGATGGCCACCACGATCATCAGTTCGATCAGGGTGAAACCTTGTTGGAGGGAACGCTTCAGCTTCATGAGGAAACTCCTTGGAGACAGGGGTTGGGATAAGGACGGTTCCCTATCAGCAGACCCCGTGCCAACCTGAAATGCCCCCGTTTTAGAGGCCTTTTTCACGCTTTCGCTGCACGAAGTGACATTTGGTGACTCATGTGCCGGGATGCGACCGACATTTTTTGTCACTCCCGCCCCCGGGAACAGGATTTGTCACAGCTCGAAGGTCTGCCCCGCGCTGAGCCAGCGGATGTCGTGGCGCGCATCGCCTCCCACTGTGGGCGCTTCGTCAAAGCGCTGGATCTCTTCCATGATCAAGCCGGTCTCCGCCGGCTTGGTGTGGGTGATGTAGATCGGGTAACGCTGGTGGCCGTCGATCTGCGCCAGCTCCTGCGCGAGCAGGCCGGGGGCCAGATGCAGGCTGCGCTGCGCCAGCGCCTGCTCCCGATCGCTGAAGGCGGTTTCGATCACCAGCAGGGCCACGGGCAGCTGGTTCACACGCTGCCAGAACGCCGGGTTGCGCCCTGTGTCGCCACTGAACACCCAATGCCCCGACGCGCTCGCCGCGGCAAAACCCACCGCCGGCACCGTGTGCACCGCCGGCAGCACTTCGATCGCCTTACCGCCGACCTGCAACACCTCCCCGACCGAGATGGACACAAAGCGCATGAGCGGCATGTCCACGCTGGGAATGGCGGAGAAGTCGGGCCAGATCAGGTTGTTGAAGATGTGCACCTTGAGCGCGGCGATGGTGCCGGGCAAGGCGTGCACCTGCAAGGGAGCCGCGCCGCTGGCCATGCGCCGGGCGGCCACGGCATCGAGCATCAGCGGCAACGCGGCCACGTGATCAAGGTGTGAATGGGTGAGCAGGACGTGGTCAACCCGCGCCATCTCGTCCAGGGTCAGGTCCCCCACGCCGGTGCCGGCGTCGATCAGGACGTTGTCGTCAAGCAGGAAGGAGGTGGTGCGGCAGCCCTGGGCGATGGCTCCGGAACACCCCAGTACGCGGACCCTCATTGGCGGCTTTGGCAGTGGCATGACCGGGATCGCCGGCCCATCGGGTGGGAAAACAGGCTGCATGGACCCTCTCGGGTCGGAACGGCAACCGACTGCCGAAGGCTACCCGTTTGACCAGGCGCCGGAAAGGACTTTTTTGGCATTTCTGCCGATGAGCGCAACACCCGGCCCGAGGGTCTGGCCCGGGTGGGTCTCAGTGCTGGACAAACTGCATCTGCGTGCCGGCCAGTTCCAGCAGATCGCCATGGTGCAGGTTCACGGCATCGGTCCCGATGGCACTGCCGTTGACGGTCGGTTTCTGCGTGCCTTCCACGAGGGCGACCACGTAACCGTGAGGCCGGCGCGTGATGGCCGCCACGGCCACGCCGGGTTTGCCGATGGTGGTCACGACCTTGACCAGGGGCACTTCGCGGCCGGCCGCCGTGCCGGACATGACCTTGATCGCAGCGTTGCCCAAAGGGGCGCCATGCGAGTCGCCGGCTTCCACCACGGAGCCGGCGTTGATGACGGTGGTCTTTTCGTAGCTCTCGCTCGCGCCTTCGTGCACGAACTTGATCTTGTACTTGCCGATCTCGACGGCATCGCCGTTCTGCAGCTGCTGCTTCTTGATCGCCTTGCCGTTGACGTAGGTGCCGTTGGTGCTGTTGAGGTCTTCCAGAAACACGTCCATGCCGGACATCTGCATCACGGCATGCTCACCGCTGACCGCGAGGTTGTCGATCACGATGTCGTTGTAAGGACGTCGGCCCAGCGTGGTGCGGTCTTTCGTGAGTTGTACTTCTTTGATGACGACACCGTCGATGGAAACGATCATTTTCGGCATGGCCGACTCCTCTGGTACCTATTGGTTGAATTCTGAATCTGAAGTGCGCAGCCGACTACTTGCCGAGCATCCGCGAGAGCAGGCCTTTGCGGATCGGCTTCGATCGAGCATACGCCAGTATCACCGAAATATTGTCGCGCCCGCCGCTGTCGTTGGCCCCGTCCACCAGCGCCTGCGCCTTTTCCTCCAGTGTGCCCGCCGTCAGAAGAATGGCGGCAATGCGCTCGTCGCTCATCATGTCGCTGAGCCCGTCGGAGCAGAACAGATAGAGGTCTTCGTCTTCCACCCGGTATTCGTTGACTTCCAGCAACACCGTGTCTTCCACCCCCAGGGCACGGGTGACCAGGTTCTTGTGGGTGGCGTACTGGGCCTGCTCCAGCGAAATCAGCCCGGCATCGATCTGCTCCTGCAGCAGGGAGTGGTCGCGCGTGATCTGCACGAAGCTGCCGGTGCGCAGGCGGTAGCAGCGCGAGTCGCCTACATGACCGATCATGGCCCGGGCGCCATGGAACACCCCCATGACCAGGGTGGTGCCCATGCCGGCGTATTGCGCGTTGGAATTCGCGGCGTTGAAGATGGACCGGTTGGCGTTGTCGATGCAGATCTCCATCGCGCGCTTGAGTTCGCGCGCGCTGGCCTCATGCCCGCCCTCCGACATCCAGCGCCCGAGTTCGGTCCGGATGAAGGTGGTCGCCATGGCGCTCGCGACTTCCCCCGCGTTGTACCCGCCCATGCCATCGGCCAGCACCACGATCTGGTTGTCGGGATCGAGGGCCACGGAGTCCTCGTTGTTGTCCCTGACCAGACCCGGATCTGTCAGACAAAAATACTCAAAAATCATATTGTTGGATTTATAAGCGGATATCGAAGCGGGCAGTCTCGGGCTCGGGCGACGAAATCGGTGTCCACGTGACAACTCTGGCAAGCACCGCGTTTTCATGGCGGCGCCCGTTGGAGGCGGGCACACCATGAAGCGCCAGGGCGGCGATGGGCTTGCGGGAGTCTGCGGCGATTTCGAGCCCTGTCTGGCACCTTTCCGCGGGTGATTCCGGCAGGGTCCTGCTCAGTATATCGGCCCGTTCCCGCCGCCATTCAGGGCATCTTTCACGCTCTTCGCAGGCGCGTGCCATCCGCCGGCCTCGGCCTTGCAGGGGTCTCGTCTTGCGGGTGGACACGTTGCGCATTCTCCGGGTGGGTTCGCCTGCAGGTCGCCGCGAACTGCCCGAAGGTCAGAGAGAAGCGCACCGTCGGTGCCGGCAAGAGCGCCGGCAGCCTGGATGTTGCATTTTGTTGCAACCGGCTTCGACGGAGCAAGCGCCTTTGTGGGTTCGGCGCCTCAATTCCCGAACAGGCATAAAAAAAGGCAACGCAAGCGTTGCCCTTTTCACACCCTGTGGGGTGGCTCAGAGTTGAGCCTTGAGCAGTTTGCCCAGTTCCGAAGGGTTGCGGGTGATGATGAAGCCCGACTCTTCCATGACGGCGAGCTTGGCATCGGCCGTGTCGGCGCCGCCGGAGATCAGCGCGCCGGCGTGGCCCATGCGCTTGCCGGGAGGCGCGGTCACGCCCGCGATGAAGCCCACCACGGGCTTCTTCATGTTGGCCTTGCACCAGCGGGCCGCGTCGGCCTCGTCCGGGCCACCGATCTCGCCGATCATGATCACGGCGTCGGTGTCGGGATCGTCGTTGAACGCCTTCATCACATCGATGTGCTTCAGGCCGTTGATGGGGTCGCCACCGATGCCCACGGCGGTCGACTGGCCCAGGCCCACTTCCGTCAGCATGGCCACGGCTTCGTAGGTCAGCGTGCCGGAGCGGCTCACCACGCCGATGCGGCCCTTGCGGTGGATGTGACCGGGCATGATGCCGATCTTGATTTCGTCGGGCGTGATCAGGCCGGGGCAGTTGGGGCCCAGCAGCAGGGTCTTCTTGCCGCCGGCGGCTTCCTTGGCCTTCATCTTGTTGCGCACTTCGAGCATGTCGCGCACAGGAATGCCTTCGGTGATGCAGATCGCCAGGTCCAGGTCGGCTTCCACGGCTTCCCAGATGGCGGCGGCGGCGCCTGCGGGCGGCACGTAGATCACCGACACGGTGGCGCCGGTCTGCGTCGCGGCTTCCTTGACGGAGGCGTAGATCGGGATGTTGAAGATCGACTCGCCGGCCTTCTTGGGGTTCACGCCCGCCACGAAGGCGTTCTTGCCGTTCGCGTATTCCTGGCACTTCTCGGTGTGGAACTGGCCCGTCTTGCCCGTGATGCCCTGGGTGATGACCTTGGTGTCTTTGTTGATGTAGATGGACATGTGTGTTCTCCGGGCTTACTTGACGGCAGCAACGATCTTGGTCGCCGCTTCGGCCATGGTGTCGGCGGCGATGATGGGCAGGCCGGATTCGGCCAGCAGCTTCTTGCCCAGCTCTTCGTTGGTCCCCTTCATGCGCACCACCAGCGGCACGGACAGGTTCACGGCCTTGCAGGCGGTGATCACGCCGGTGGCGATGGTGTCGCACTTCATGATGCCGCCGAAGATGTTGACCAGAATGCCCTTGACGTTGGGGTTCTTGAGCATGATCTTGAAGGCTTCGGTCACCTTCTCGGCCGTGGCGCCACCGCCCACGTCCAGGAAGTTGGCAGGCTCGCCGCCGAACAGCTTGATGGTGTCCATGGTGGCCATGGCCAGACCGGCGCCGTTGACCAGGCAGCCGATGTTGCCGTCCAGGCTGATGTAGGCCAGGTCGAACTTGGAGGCTTCCACTTCGGCCGGATCTTCTTCGTCCAGATCGCGGTAGGCCACGATTTCAGGGTGGCGGAACAGCGCGTTCGCGTCGAAGTTGAACTTGGCGTCCAGCGCCATCAGGTTGCCCTTGGAGTCGCAGTTCAGCGGGTTGATTTCAACCAGCGACGCGTCCGTGTCCATGTAGCACTTGTAGATCTTGGCGAAGATGTCCACGGCCTGGTCGACGGAAGCACCGGTCAGGCCGATGGCCGCGGCCACCTTCTTGCTCTGCTCGACGGTGATGCCGGCCAGGGGGTCGATCATCTCGGTGATGATCTTTTCGGGCGTGGCGTGCGCCACTTCCTCGATGTCCATGCCGCCTTCGCTCGAAGCGATCAGGGCCACCTTCTGCGTCGCGCGGTCGGTCACCAGCGACACGTACAGTTCGTTCTTGATGTCGGCGCCGTCTTCGATGTAGAGGCGGCGAACCTTCTGGCCTTCGGGGCCGGTCTGGTGCGTCTTGAGCTGCATGCCCAGGATCTCGCCGGCCAGGCGCTTGACGTCGTCGACCGACTTGGCCACCTTCACGCCGCCACCCTTGCCACGGCCACCGGCGTGGATCTGGGCCTTGACCACCCAGATCGGGCCGCCGAGCTTTTGAGCGGCTTCCACCGCCTCTTGCACCGTAAACGCCGCAATGCCGCGGGGCACGGGCACACCAAACTGGCGCAAGATTTCCTTGCCTTGGTATTCATGGATCTTCATGAGGTGTCTCTCAGGAACAGGTAAAAGAGTGACGGCCGAACCGGGGTGGCCGCGAGGTGGGCACTGAAAACAGCAACCCGGGACTGTATCATGGTGCAACGCACCAAAAGCGCGCGTTCGACGCGCGGGTCTGGTAATACCCCTGAATCCAACTGACAAGGCAGAGCGGCCATGGCCAAGGTTTTCATTGACGGCGAAGCAGGCACCACCGGGTTGCAGATCCGGGAACGCCTGCAGGGCATGCCCCAGATCGAGCTCGTGAGCATCGCACCGGAGCGCCGCAAGGACCCGGTCGCCAAGCGCGAACTCATGGCGCAGGTCGATCTGGTCATCCTGTGCCTGCACGACGACGCGGCGCGCGAGTCGGTCGCCATGATCGACGCCCTGCCCGGCCGGCAGCCCAAGGTCATCGACGCCTCCACCGCCCACCGCACCGCACCGGGCTGGGTGTTCGGCTTCCCCGAACTGGCCGCGGGCCAGCGCGATGCGGTGGTGAACGCCCGCCGTGTGGCCAACCCGGGCTGTTATGCCAGCGGCGCCATCGCCCTGCTGCGTCCGCTGGTCGACGCCGGCCTGCTGCCCGCCGATCATCCGGTCTGCCTGCCCGCCGTCAGCGGCTACTCGGGCGGCGGTCGCACCATGATCGAGGCCTACGAAAAGGGCGAAGCCCCGGCCTACGAGCTCTACGCACTGGGCCTCAAGCACAAGCACATCCCGGAGATCCTGGCCTACACGGGCCTCACGCGCCGGCCCATCTTCGTGCCGTCCGTCGGCAACTTCGCACAGGGCATGCTGGTGCAGCTGCCTCTGCACCTGGACACCCTGCCCAACCAGCCCACGCTGGCCGATCTGAACGCGGTGTATGCCAAGCACTATGCGGGCAGCGAATGGGTGAGCGTGCAGCCGGCCACCGAGGACGGCAAGCTCGACGCGCTGGCCTTGAACGACACCAACCAGCTCGAAATCCGCGTGTTCGGCAATGCCGAGGCCCGGCAGGCCGTCGTGGTGGCCCGGCTCGACAACCTCGGCAAAGGCGCCAGCGGCGCAGCGGTGCAGAACCTCAAGCTGATGCTCGGCCTGTAAGGCCTTCGGGTTGTCGAAACCCGGCGCCCTGGTTCGTCGTCTTCTCTGACGGCGCCGGGCTTCGGCGTGGTCACCGCCGAACGCCCAGGAGCCCCCATGCCGACCCACCCGCCCAAGAC
>NZ_JBWKZH010000083.1:0-22357 GCF_059424305.1 Hydrogenophaga sp. GW456-12-10-14-TSB4
GGCGGGAGGCCCGGCAGGGTGGTGTGGCTGCCACTATACGACAGCCCCGGGACCCCCGATCAGAAGGCGTTGCCCAGGCTGACCAGCCAGTTCACCGCGGCGGCGCACAGGCCCAGCACCACCAGGGCCAGCAGGCGCGTGCCCGCGGTGTCGCGGGTGCTGGGGGCGGCCACCGGCACCTGTTTGTCACCCAGGACCATCGGGCGCACGAGGCTCTGCTTCTTCATCCACTTGTAATAGGCGATGGCCAACAGGTGCAGGCCCACGAGCACGAACACGATGAGCTTGCCGACTTCCTTGTGGTAGTCGGTGGCCATCGACACCGTGTCGCCCGAGACGAAGCGCACCAGCGGGCCGAAGAAGGCGATCTCGTCGTCGCTCATGAGGCCGGTGCCCACTTGCGCCGCCAGGATCAGCAATAGAGCGAAGACCGACAGCGCCCCCAGCGGGGTGTGCCCCACCGAGTGCTCGGGGTGACCCCGTCCACGGAGGTAGGCCACCAGGGATGAAGGGGCGTAGATGAAGCGGGTGAAGCGGGACCAGTGGCCACCGATGAACCCCCAGACCAGGCGGAACAGCAGCAGCGTGAGCACGGCGTAGCCCAGGCGAAGGTGCCAGTTCATCCAGTTGCCGCCCACACTGCCGGTGACGATCAGGCCGATGACGCAGGCCGCAAGCAGCCAGTGGAACAGACGGGTGGGCAGGTCCCAGACGCGGATGGTGTGCATGGTGATCGTGGTGGGTTGGAGTCGGAATCGAGGAATAGAGAAGGTATATCGGAAAACGTTCCGATGGAACTTTGGTGATGTCCCTACACTCCTGAGCGGGTGGCTCCAGGAGCCACGCCATACCGCCCCACAACCTCCTCAGGAGCATCCATGAAAATAGCCGCCTCCCTCGCCTTGGCCCTCGCCTTCGGCTCCCTTTCGGTTCCCGCCTTCGCGCAATTCCAGAAGCCCGAAGACGCCGTGAAGTACCGCAAAGGCGCCTTGACCGTGATGGCCAACCACTTCAGCCGCATCGGTGCGATGGCCAACGGCCGTGCGCCTTTCGATGCCAAAGTGGCCGCCGAGAGCGCCGCCATCGTGGAAACCATGAGCAAGCTGCCGTGGGAAGGCTTCGTGGCCGGCACCGACAAGGGTGACACCGCCGCCCTGCCCGCGATCTGGACCGAACAGGCCAAATTCAAGGAAGGCTCCGACAAGCTGCAGGTTGCAACGGCTCAGCTCGCCGCAGCCGCCAAGACGGGCAACCTCGACAGCGTGAAGACGGCGTTTGGCGCCACGGCCCAGACTTGCAAAGCCTGCCACGACGCTTTCCGCAAGTAAGTCGGAACTGCTCACGAAAAAGGCCGGGATCGCTCCCGGCCTTTTTCATGGTCGTCTGCAAAACCTCAGGCCTGCTGCGCGAGCAGTTCCTCGATCAAGGCATGCAAGGCCGGGAAATCGGGTTCACCCACAAAGCGTTTGACAATGCGGCCCTGCTTGTCCACCAGGTAGGTGGTGGGCGTGAGCTTGACGTCGCCCCACTGCCGGGCGATGTCGCCGGTGTTGTCCAGCGCGACCTTGAAGGGGAGCTGGCGCGACTGCGAGAAGTTGAGCACCCAGGCCGGTGGGTCGTATTCCATGGCCACCGCCACGGTCTCGAAGCCCCGCCCCTGGTACTTCTGGTACGTGGCGATGATGGAAGGCATTTCCTTCACGCAGGTGACGCAGGTGGTGGCCCAGAAATTCACCAGCGTGACCTTGCCCTTGAGGTCGGCGGTGGTGGCTTTGCTGCCGTCGAGCAGCACGAAGGTGGAGTCGGGCGCGGACTCGCGGCCCGCGCAACCCGCCAGGCCCAGGGCGCCAAGGGCACCCAGCGCGGCCGCAGCCTGAAGGGTGCGCCGGCGGTGTTGGCCGCGGGGGCTGAGATCGGTCATTGTCTTTTCACTTCCCGGGGGCTACATTGCCCCACGTCATTCATTGAACAGCTTGTTTCCCGGAGGAACCGCCATGCAGCGCCGCCAGTTTACCCAGTCCACCACCGCGATGATCGGCCTTCTGGTCCTCGCCGCCCATCAGCAGGCCAGGGCCTTGTCCTTGGGCGATCTCACCGAAGGCGACGCCAGCCAGGGCATCAAGGTGGCCCTGGAAAAGGGCGCGCTGGCCGCGGTGGCTTTGCTTGGCAAGACCGATGGATTCCTGGGCAACCCAAAAGTTCGGATTCCCCTGCCAGGATTTCTCGAAGATGCGTCCAAGCTGCTCAAGATGACCGGCCAGGGCAAGCGCGTCGACGAACTGGTCACCAGCATGAACCGGGCCGCCGAGGCGGCGGTGCCGATGGGGCGCGATGTGCTGGTGGGGGCGGTGAAGTCGATGAGCGTGACCGACGCCAAGAACATCCTGGGCGGCGGCGAGAACTCCGTGACCCAGTTCTTTGCGGAAAAAACGCGCACGCCGCTGGGGGAGAAGTTCCTGCCCATCGTGACCCAGGCCACGGAGAAGGTGGGCTTGGCCAATCAGTACAACAAGGTCGCGGGCAAAGCGGCGGGCATCGGGCTGGTCAAGTCGGAGGACGCCAACATCCAGCGCTACGTCACCGGCAAGTCGCTCGACGGTCTTTACACCATCATCGGGGAAGAGGAGCGCAAGATCCGGCAGGACCCGGTGGGCACCGGCAGCGCCATTCTGAAGAAAGTGTTCGGCGCCCTGAAGTAAGCGCACCCTCGCGGAAGCGGGCTGGTTTTATCGGAGCTTCTGCCGGGCCTCGGCCAGACGGGCTTCGAGGTATTCGCCGTAAAAGTCGGGCACAGCGATGCCCACCAGGCGCTCGGCAAGTTCCCGCCCGTCCGGGCCGAAGAACAGCACCGTCGGCGTGAACCGGGCTTTCCACTGCCTGGCCTGATCGGCGGGTGTGGTCAGCTGGCCATCGAATCCCTGCAGGTTGCCGGTGCGGTCCATCACGTCGAGCTGCACCGCATGGATCTTGCCCTCGCGCCGCATGGGCAACAGGTAATGGTTGCGCACGATGGCGCAATAGGGGCAGCCCGTCAACGTGGTCATCACCACAAGAGGCTCGCCCCTGGCGGCGGCAGCCTGCGCCGCACCGCGCAAGGACGTCGGCGTGGGCAGCTCCCGGACGGTGGCGCTGGGGGAGGGGGTGGCGATCTCGCTCATAGGGGTCTTGGTCTGGGGCGTTGTCGGTCAGACCGCGCCACGGCGCTGAAGTTCGGCGAGCCGCTCGGATGGGCAGGTCAGCCAGTCGCTCAGCACCTCGGCCGTGTGCTGACCCAGCAGCGGCGGTGGCCGGTCGTTGCGCACCGGCGTGAGGCTGAGTTTGATCGGGCTGGCCACCAGGTCGACTGCCTCGTTCAGGGGGTGGGTCCACGTGTGGACCATATCGCGGGAGCGCACGTGCTCGTCGGTGAACACCTCGGCCAGGTTGTTGATCGGGCCGCATGGCACCTTTGCCGCCTCCAGGGCGCTCAGCCAGTCGGCCTTGCCGCGCGTCTTGAGGATGGCGGCCAGCAAGGGCACCAGCACGTCGCGGTGGCGCACGCGGTTCTGGTTCTGCGCGAAGCGGGGGTCCGCCGCCAGTTCCGGCTGCCCGGCCACGGCGCAGAACTTGGCGAACTGGCCGTCGTTGCCCACGGCCAGGATGATGTACTGCGCCTGACCTTGTGCATCGGGTGCGACCTCGAACGCCTGGTAGGGCACGATGTTGGCGTGGGCATTGCCTGCCCGGCCCGGCACCTTGCCTTCGTCGCGGCCGCGCACGAGGTAGTTGGCGCCCAGGTTGGCCAGCATCGCCACCTGGGTGTCGAGCAGCGCCATGTCGATGTGCTGGCCTTCGCCGGTGCGCTCGGCGTGGCGCAGGGCGGCCTGGATGGCGATGGTCGCATACAGGCCGGTGAAGAGGTCGGCCACCGCCACGCCCACTTTCTGGGGGCCGCCGCCGGGCAGCGCATCGCGCTCGCCGGTCACGCTCATGAGGCCGCCCATGGCCTGGATCGCGAAGTCGTAGCCCGCCCGGTCTTTGTAGGGGCCGGTCTGACCGAAGCCGGTGATGGAGCAGTAGACCAGCCGGGGGTTGATCGCGCGCAGCGTGGGGTAGTCCAGGCCGTAGCGGGCCATGTCCCCCACCTTGTAGTTCTCGACGAACACGTCGGCCTTGACCGCCAGCTCGCGGATCAGGGCCTGGCCTTCGGGCGTCGCGATGTCGCAGGTGATGGAGCGCTTGTTGCGGTTCGCGCCCAGGTAGTAGGCCGCTTCCGCGGTGTCCTGGCCGTCGTGACCTTGCAGGAACGGCGGGCCCCAGCCCCGGGTGTCATCGCCGCCGGGATGGCCCTCGCCGGGCGGGCGCTCGACCTTCACGACGTCGGCGCCCAGGTCGGCCAGCGTCTGGGTGCACCAGGGCCCGGCCAGCACGCGCGAGAGATCAAGTATGCGGATACCATCCAGAGCATTCATGTTGCCATTGTGCGCGACGCCGCCCCGCTGCGGTGTCCCGGCGGTGGCCCCTCTGGCTGGAACCCCATGTCTGTCCCCGTCCCCGGCGGCACCCCGTGCCGCCGCTTGCGCTCACTCGGGCTTGCGCTGTTCGCCGGGCTGGCACTGAGCGCCTGCAGCCCGACCTTCAACTGGCGGGAGCTGCGCCCCGAAGGCACGCCGCTGCAGGTGCTCATGCCCTGCAAGCCCGAGTCCGCCACGCGGCCGGTGCCGCTGGATGGCGGCGCGCCCACCGAGCTGCACATGCACAGCTGCGACGCCGGCGGCCTGACCTTCGCCGTCGCCTGGGCCGAGCTGGGCGACGCGGCTCGCGTGCCGGCCGCCCTGGCGGGTTGGCGGCGGGCTTCGCTGGGCGCCGTGCGCGTCGATCCGGCGCGCGCCGACGACCCTGCGAACGCGTGGGCCGCTGCGGTGCCGGGTGCGACCCAGACGCTGGGCCTGATGGCGCAGGGCAGCGACCACCAGGGCCGGTCGGTGCTGGTGCGGGCCGCGCATTTCGCGCGCGGCACACAGGTTTACCAGGCAGCGATCTACGGCCCGGCGCTGCGCGACGAAGCGACGACTCCCTTCTTTGACGGACTCAAGCTGCCATGAACCCGACGGCCCGACCCGGTCCCGTGCGCCTGGAAGGCGCGGTGGCGCCGCCCCTCCCGATGAGCGAAGTGCTCGCGCCCCGTGCGGCGGTCGTCGTTTTTCTCACCTTCGCCCTGGCGTACTTCCTGTCGGCGCTGCTGCGCGCCATCACGGCCACGCTTTCGCCGACCCTGAGCGCCGAGATGTCGCTCAATGCCGGCGACCTGGGCCTGCTGGCCGGCGGTTACTTCTTCGGCTTCGCGCTCACCCAGCTGCCGCTGGGCAACTGGCTGGACCGCCACGGTCCCCGCACGGTGATCCTCTGGTTCCTGGGTGTGGCGGTCGCCGGCTGCGTCGCGTTCGCGCTGGCCACCAACTTCACCTGGCTCCTGGCCGCGCGCGTGCTCACCGGCATGGGGGTGAGTGCCTGCCTGATGGCCCCCCTCACGGGCTACCGGCGCTGGCTCACGCCCCTGGCGCAGATGCGCGCCAACTCCTGGATGCTCATGACCGGTTCGTTCGGCATGGTGGCGGCCACCTTGCCGGTGCAATGGCTCATGCCGTTGACCGGCTGGCGCGGCCTGTTCTGGCTGCTGGGCGGGTTGATCCTGCTGTCGATGGTGGGCATCGTGTGGCGGGTGCCGCATTGGCGGCGGGCCGAACCGGAGGTGACCACCCCGGTGGCCGAGCCCGGTTACGGCCTGGTCTGGCGCAACCCCTACTTCCGCCAGATGGCGCCGATCGGCTTCGTGAACTACGGCGGCATGATTGCCGTGCAGACGCTGTGGGCGGGGCCCTGGATGGTGAAGGTGGCGGGCTATACGCCGGAACAGGCCGCCGCCGGCCTGTTCGGCATCAACCTCTCGATGCTGTGCACCTTCTGGCTCTGGGGGGTGTTCAACCCGCGGCTGGCGCGGCAGGGCTGGCTGCCCGAGCGGCTGATCGCCTGGGGCCTGCCGCTGAGTTTTGCCGTGCTGGGCACCATCCTGCTGCTGGGCGAGCGCGCCGGCTGGCCGCTCTGGGCGCTGTATTGCGTGAGCTGCACCTTCGTCTCCCTGTCACAGCCGGCGGTGGCGCTGGCGCTGCCGGCCGAGGCCGCCGGGCGGGCGCTGTCGGGCTACAACCTGGTCATCTTCGGCGGGGTGTTCGTGGTCCAGTGGGGCATCGGGCTGCTGATCGATGCCCTGGGGCTGTTCGTCGACAGCGAGATCGCACGTTACCGGGGCGCCATCGGCATCTTCGGCGCCTGTGGCGTTCTCACCTACGCCGTGTTCCTGCGCGCCCATCTGCGCCGCGTGGCCGGCCGTGCGGGCTAAACTGGGGCCATGAACGGCATCCTCATCATGGCGCACGCGCCGCTGGCCACCGCACTGCGCCAGTGCGTGCTGCATGTGTTCCCCGACAGCGCCGACGCGGTGTCGGCGCTGGATGTGCAACCCAACGTGCCGCCCGAGGAGTCGCTGGCGCAAGCCCGCGCGCTGATGCGCCAGATGCACCTGCCGCAGACGCTGGTCGTGACCGACGTGTTCGGTGCCACGCCCTGCAACGTGGCGCAGAAACTCATCGACGGCATCAATTCCAAACTCATCACCGGCGTGAACCTGCCCATGCTGCTGCGCACCGTGTCGTACCGCCATGAATCGCTGGATGCGCTGATCTCGCGCGCCATGATCGGCGCCACGCAGGGTGTCATTCAGGTGGCGGTGACCGCACCTCAGAACCAGGCCAGAAGAGCCACGCATGATCAAGACCACCGTGACCATCAGCAATAAGCTCGGGCTGCACGCGCGCGCCTCGGCCAAACTCACCAAACTCGCCGGCGGCTTCGCCTGCGATGTGTGGATGTCGCGCGGCGAACGCCGGGTCAACGCCAAGAGCATCATGGGCGTCATGATGCTGGCCGCCGGCATCGGCAGCGTGGTCGAGATCGAGACCGACGGCAAGGACGAGCAGCCGGCCATGGACGCGCTGGTGGCGCTCGTCAACGACAAGTTCGGCGAGGGCGAATGACCATCTCCATCCACGGTCTGGCGGTCTCCCGGGGCATTGCCATCGGGCGGGCCGTGATCGTGGCGTCCAGCCGCGTGGACGTGGCGCACTATTTCGTGCAGGCCGACCAGGTCGAGCGCGAGATCGAGCGCCTGCGCCAGGCGCGCAATGCGGTGGCTGAAGAGATCGTGAAGGTGCAGCAAAGCCTGCACGAACTCGGCCCGAACGACGCGCACCCCGAACTCACCGCGCTGCTCGACGTGCACCTGATGCTGCTGCAGGACGAGCAGCTCACCAGCGGCGTGAAGCACTGGATCGTGGACCGGCACTACAACGCCGAATGGGCGCTCACCACCCAGCTCGAGGTGATCGCGCGCCAGTTCGACGAAATGGAAGACCCCTACCTGCGCGAGCGCAAGGCCGACCTGGAGCAGGTGGTCGAGCGCATGCTGCGCTTCATGCGCGGCGTGGCGTCGCCCGTGGCGCCGGGCGGGGAGACCCGAACGCCTCAGGACAGCGCCATCGAGGCGCCGCTGGTGCTCATCGCGCACGACCTCTCGCCCGCCGACATGCTGCAGTTCAAGCAGAGCGTCTTTGCCGGCTTCGTCACCGACGTGGGGGGCAAGACCAGCCACACCGCCATCGTGGCGCGCAGCATGGACATCCCGGCGGTGGTGGGCGCGCGCTCGTCGAGCCAGCTGATCCAGCAGGACGACTGGGTCATCATCGACGGCGATGCCGGCGTCGTGCTGGTCGATCCGTCGCCCATCCTGCTGGCCGAATACGGCTTCAAGCAGCGCCAGGGCGAGGTCGAGCGCGAGCGCCTCTCGCGCCTGAAGAACACGCCCGCCGTCACGCTCGACGGCCAGAAGATCGAGCTGCTGGCCAACATCGAACAACCTGAGGACGCCGTGGCGGCGCTCAAGGCCGGCGCCGTGGGCGTGGGCCTGTTCCGCAGCGAGTTCCTCTTCATGGGGCGGGCCGGCAAGCTGCCCGACGAGGAGGAGCAGTACCAGGCCTACCGGCGCGCGGTCGAGGGCATGCAGGGTCTGCCCGTCACCATCCGCACCGTCGATGTGGGCGCCGACAAGCCGCTGGACCGGGGTGCATCGCGCGCGGCCGACGACCACCTCAACCCGGCGCTGGGGCTGCGCGCCATCCGATGGAGCCTGGCCGAGCCGGCCATGTTCCTGGTTCAGCTGCGCGCCATCCTGCGCGCCGCCGCACACGGCCCGGTGCACCTGCTCATTCCCATGCTGGCGCACGCCAGCGAGATCCGCCAGACACTGGCGCTGGTCAACCGCGCCCGCGAGCAGCTGGACAACGCGGGTGTCGCCTACGGCCACGTCAAGCTCGGCGCGATGATCGAGGTGCCGGCGGCGGCCCTGACCATTCCGCTGTTCCTGCGCTACTTCGATTTCCTGTCCATCGGCACCAACGACCTGATCCAGTACACGCTGGCCATCGACCGCGCGGACGAGGCGGTGTCGCACCTCTACGACCCGGTGCATCCTGCGGTGCTGCAGCTGCTGGCCAGCACCATCGAGCAATGCCGGGCCAAGGGCAAGGGGGTGAGCGTGTGCGGCGAAATGGCGGGCGACGTGAGCCTGACCCGCTTGCTGCTGGGCCTGGGGCTGCGCACCTTCTCGATGCACCCGTCCCAGATCCTGGCGGTCAAGCAGCAGATCCTGCGCTGCGACACCACGCGTCTGCAGACCTGGGCCCAGAGCGTGCTCGCGGCCGAAGACCCTGCGGCGTTGATGACCGACTAGTTGCCGTGTTCCGGCGCGGGCTGCGGCTGGTGAGCCGAAATGCCCGCCAGCACGCTGGCGCTCACCAGCACCATGGCGAGTGTCTCCAGTAGGGTGGGCCAGCGTGCTTCCCACAGAAAACCGTAGAGCAGGGCGAACAGGGTCTCGAACAGAATCATCTGCCCGATCATGGTCAGCGGCAGCAGGCGGCTGGCGCGGTTCCAGAGCGCATTGCCCACGACCGAGGCCACCACGGCCATGCCGGCCGCCACGCCGATGAAGCGCCCCCATTGCGCGCCGGTGTGGTCGCTCAGGCTGCTGCCCAGGAAGGCCGGTACCGCCAGCAGCAAAGCCAGCCCGCCTGTCACCAGGCCGGTGAGCAGGCTCCAGTCGTGCGAGGACACGTGGTCCAGGCGCGCCAGCCAGCGGCTGTTGCTCACGGCATAGCTGGTCCAGGCGGCCAGCGCCCCGAGGGCGCAGAGAAAGCCGGTGAGTCGGCTGGCGGCGGGCGCCTGCGACGGCATGCCCAGCGCCTGCCAGGCCACGCAGGCGATGCCAGCCACGCCCAGCGCCAGCGTGAGGGCGAGGCGGCGCAGAGGCACAGCCCCGTGGCCCCGGCTGCCGATGAGCGTGACCGCCACCGGCAGGAAGCCGATGACCAGCGAGGTCATGGCCATGCCCCCGAGCTGCACGGCGGACGCCAGCAGCACGTAGTACAGGATGTTGCCCAGCAAGCTCAGGCGCAGCAGGGCCCACCACTCCGGCCGGCCGAGCCGGGGCGCCACGGCGCGCCAGCGCGGCGCGATCAGGGCCAGTGCCACCAGGCCGTAGGCCAGGTAGCGGGCGGCAGACAGTTGCAGAGGGGAGAAGTCGCGTGCCAGTTCGGGCGCCAGGAACACGAAGCCCCAGGCGGCGCCGGCGGCGGCGCCAAAGCCGATGCCCAGCGCCAGGGACGGGTGGTGCCCGCTCATGGGCGGTCGGAGGGGAGCGAGAAGATCATGGTCCTGAGCTTAGCCCGGCCCATCGTCGCGTTTCGAGGGCGCGTCGTCGCGATTCGCGGGTTCCGCGCGGCGGTCAGCCGTGCGGTGCTTCGCGACGCAGGGCGGCCGTCAGGGCCGAGGGCGAGCGGTAGCCGGTGCGCCGCGCGGTGTCGGCCACGCTCAGACCGTTGGCGCGCCAGGCGCGGGCCTGGGCAAGCCGTTGCCGGCGCAGCCATTGCATGGGGCTCTCGCCCTGTTCGGCCTGGCAGCGCGCGGTGAATTGCGAAGCGCTCAGGTGCACCTGCGAGGCCAGGTCGGCCACACTCAGCGGCGCTTGCCAGCGCGTCTGCAGCCATTGGTGCAGGGCGGCCCAGTCGATGGGGCGCCGATGCCGTTCCAGGGCCGTTGGGCCGGGCGGTAGCCAGGCTTCGAGCAGCAGGCCGGCGCCGTGCTGGCGCGCACGGGGCAAGCCGGAAGACAGGGCGGCGGCCAGATAGTGCGCCAGGGGCTGCACGCCGGCCGGCGGCGCGGCGATGGCGCGGGCCCAGGCGGGGTCGTGCGAGTCCAGCACCAGGCAGCGTGTCAGGCCACGGCCTTCAAAATCGTGGCGCTCGCCGGGGGGCACCACGCAACCCTCGCCGGCGGCGATGCGCCGCCCTCGTCCCGCCACTTCGAGTTCGAGCACGCCCTCCAGACCCACCAGGATCTGGAAGTGGTCGTGGTCGTGGCTGCCGTGCGAGGCGCCGTAGTCGCGCACGCTCAGGTGATCGTGCGCGGCGCCCATGTCACTTCACGCCGGGGTTGAGCACGCCGTGCGCCTGCTGGTCGGCGTGGTACGAGCTGCGCACCATGGCGCCCACGGCGGCGTGCGTGAAGCCCATTTCGTAGGCCTTGGCCTCGAACATCTTGAAGGTGTCGGGGTGCACGTAGCGGCGCACCGGCAGGTGGTGGCCGCTGGGTGCGAGGTACTGGCCGATGGTCAGCATGTCGATGTGGTGTGCGCGCATGTCGCGCATCACGTCGAGGATTTCCTCGTCGGTCTCGCCCAGGCCGACCATCAGGCCGCTCTTGGTCGGCACGTGCGGGAACAGCGCCTTGAACTTCTTGAGCAGGTTCAGGCTGAACTGGTAGTCCGAGCCAGGGCGCGCTTCCTTGTACAGGCGCGGCACGGTCTCGAGGTTGTGGTTCATTACATCGGGCGGCGCGGCCTTGAGGATGTCGAGCGCGCGGTCGTCGCGGCCGCGGAAGTCGGGCACCAGCACCTCGATCTGCGTGAGGGGCGAGAGGGCGCGCGTCTTCTCGATGCAGGCGACGAAGTGGCCGGCACCGCCATCGCGCAGGTCGTCGCGGTCCACGCTGGTGATCACCACGTACTTCAGGTTCAGCTGCGCGATCGTCTTGGCGAGGTTGTCGGGCTCGTTCACGTCCAGCGGGTCGGGGCGGCCGTGGCCCACGTCGCAGAACGGGCAGCGGCGCGTGCACTTGTCGCCCATGATCATGAAGGTGGCCGTGCCCTTGCCGAAGCACTCACCGATGTTCGGGCAGCTGGCTTCCTCGCACACCGTCACCAGCTTGTTGGTGCGCAGGATGTCCTTGATCTCGTAGAAGCGGGTGGTCGGGCTGCCGGCCTTGACGCGAATCCACTCGGGCTTCTTGAGCACCTCGGCCGGCACGACCTTGATCGGGATGCGCGCGGTCTTGGCCTGGCTTTTCTGCTTGGCCGTGGCGTCGTAGCTGGCAGCGGGCTGGGCGTCGCGGACGGTGCTGCTGGCGGGGGCCGTGGGGGTGTCGAGGCGGGTCATGGCATGGGCGCGGGGCGCGCGGTAAGGGTCAGGGGCTCAGGGTGGCGACAAGCTTCTGGCTCAGCACCGCAGCGGCGTCGTCCCAGGAGGCCGCGACCCCGATTGTAGAAAGGTCGACCGTGGGCAGGCCCGCGTAGCCGCAGGGGTTGATGCGATCGAAGGGTTGAAGGTCCATCGCCACGTTCAAGGCCACGCCGTGGTAGGTGCAGTGGCGGCTGACCTTGATGCCGAGCGCGGCGATCTTGCCCAGGCCGGTGAAGTCGGGTGGAGGCAGGGGTTCGCCGGGGGGGCGCTTCTGGGGGCGCTGCGGCAGCAGGGCGTGGCTGCCGGGGTCATCCAGCCGCACATAGATGCCGGGCGCGCCGGCCACGCGGTGGCCCGTGACGCCGAAGGTCGCGAGCGTGCGGATCACGGCCTCTTCCACGCGGTAGACGTATTCCTTGACGAAGTAACCCGCGCGCTGCAGGTCCACCAGGGGGTAGGCCACCACCTGTCCTGGGCCATGGTAGGTCACCTGCCCGCCGCGGTTGGTCGCGACCACGGGGATGTCGCCCGGCGCGAGCAGGTGGTCTTCGCGGCCCGCCAGGCCCTGGGTGAAGACGGGTGCGTGTTCGCAGACCCAGAGCTCGTCCGGCGTGTCGGCCGTGCGCGCCGCGGTGAAGGCCTGCATCGCCTCGTAGGTGGGCGCGTGGTCGACCCGGCCCAGCGCACGAACGATCATGATCGGCCCCACCGCCGGGCCGCCCCAAGGCGGGGCCAGCCCCCTTGGGGGGCAGCGACCCGCGCAGCGGTGGAGCGTGGGGGCTTCACAAGACGACCTTGACCATCGGATGTGTGGTCAGTGTGCGATAGAGCTCGTCGAGCTGCTCGCGGCTGGTGACGTGCACCGTGAGCGTGAGGCCCATGTAGTTGCCCGCCTTGCTCGGGCGCTGCTCGACCGTGCGTTCGTCGAAGTTGGGATCGAAGGCGCGCGCGACATGGCTCATGGCGGTGACGAAGCCGTCCACGTTGGCGCCCATCACCTTGATGGGAAAGTCGGTCGGGTAGGTGATGAGCGATTGCTCGGGGGGGATGTCGGGAGGGAGTTCCATGGGTCCGGTTTCCAGTTCTTCAAATCGATTGCGCGGCCACGGCGCGCTGGTAGCCCGCATAGAGGCGGGCGTACGCGGGGCCGGGTCGGCCGCGCTGGGCGCCGTGGCCGACCGGCGCGCCGTCCAGCACCGTGATGGGCAGCACCTCCTTGGTGGCCGAGGACAGCAGCAGCTCGTCGGCCGACAGCACTTCCGCGCGGGTGACGCGGCGAAGCTCGTACCGCAGGTCTTGTTGGCGGCAGAGTTCCTCGACGAGCCCGAAGCGGATGCCCTCGAGCACCAGGTTGTCCTTGGGCGGGCCCATGACCACGCCGTCCTTGACCACCCACACGTTGCTCGACGCGCCCTCGCTCAGAAAGCCGTCGCGAAACATCACCACCTCCACCGCGCCCGCATCGGCGGCAATCTGGCGCGCGAGCACCGAGCCCAGCAGGCTGGTGGCCTTGATGTGGGCCTTGCGCCAGCGGAAGTCGTCGGCGGTCACGCAGGCCACGCCGTGGTCGCGTTGCTCCGGGGTGGCCAGCTTCATCGGATTGGCCATGACGAACACCGTGGGCTTCAGGCCGGGCGGCATCACGTGGTCGCGCGGGGCCACACCCCGGGTGATCTGCAGGTAGATGAGCTGGTCGTTCACGCCGCGGGCCTGCTGGTCGGCGATCAGGCGCCGTGCGATGCCCAGCCATTCGTCGGATGAAAACGGGTTGGGCATGCGGAGTTCGCGCAGCGACCGCGCCAGGCGCGCCATGTGCTCCGCAAAGCGGAACACGCGGCCACCATAGGCCGGGAGCACCTCGTAGACGCCGTCGCCGAAGATGAAGCCCCGGTCCAGCACGCTCACGCGGGCGTCCCGCAGCGGACCGTAGGCCCCATCCAGGAAGCACAGGGAGTCGGGCAGGTCGGTCATGGCGGGATTATCGACCTCGCCCCTGGAGGGTGTGGCGCGCACGGTTATCCCGTCCGCCGAATATTGACGGAGGGCTGGGGTTTCTACGTATAATGAGTGGCTTTGCAACCCAGGCGCTTTGTCGTCCGTTTGTCACGCGCGAGGTCGAACATGACGCAAGGCCATTCGATCCCGCCCGCAAGGGCAGACCAGGAAGATGGGGAGCAGGAATCCGATTTCAAGCCGCTGACGCGCGAAGAAGCGCAGCAGTGGCGGGTTGGCCAGCCAGTGCTCTCGCTCTGGCGGCTGGTGATGGTGCAGTGGCTGGTGGGACTGGCGGCGAGCATCGTGGGTGGACTGCTGTGGCAGTCGTCCTCGGTGGCGTGGTCGGTTCTGTATGGCGCGGCGGCGGTGGCGATCCCTTCGGCTCTCATGGCCTATGGGTTGACCTCCAGTGCGATGTCCCGTGTGTGGGCGGCGCACGCCAACGCGGCATTTGCCGGTTTTCTGCTGTGGGAGGGTGTCAAGATCCTGCTGGCGGTGGTCATGTTGGCCGCAGCCCCGTGGGTGGTCTCTCCCCTGAATTGGTTCGGCCTTCTGGTCGGGCTTGTGTTGGTTCTCAAGGTCTATTGGTTTGGATACTTCTTCCAGGCCAGGCGATCAAATGCAAACGGTTGACTCTCCGGCTCATCGGACAAACGAACATGGCTGCTGAAGGCACTTTGACCCCGGGCGAATACATCCGCCACCACCTGGTCCACCTGACGAACCACAAGCAGGGATCCATCGTCGATTTCTCGGTGATCAACATCGACTCCGTCGTGGTGAGCGCCTTGCTGGGTCTGTTGACCGTGTTTGTGCTCTGGCGTGCCGCCCGCGTGGCCACGGCCGGTGTGCCGGGCCGCTTCCAGGCGGCTGTCGAGATGCTGGTGGAGATGGTCGATTCGCAGGCCAAATCCGTCATCCACAACGCCCAGAGCCGCAAGCTCGTCGCCCCGCTGGCGTTGACGGTGTTCGTCTGGATCTTCATGATGAACTTCATGGACATGATCCCGGTGGACCTGATTCCCCAGATCTGGCACAGCGCCGGCCCTGCCATGGGCTTCAAGGATTACCTGCGCGTCGTGCCGACCGCCGACCTCTCCACCACCCTGGGTCTGTCGGTGTCCGTGCTGCTGATGTGCCTGTTCTACAACATCAAGATCAAGGGCCTGGGCGGCTGGGCGCACGAGCTCGTGAGCGCGCCGTTCGGCACCAGCAAGAACCCCCTTTGGGCCGTGCTGCTGGGCATCGTCAACTTCCTGATGCAGATGATCGAGTTCGTCGCCAAGACGGTCTCGCACGGCATGCGGTTGTTCGGCAACATGTTCGCCGGCGAGCTGGTGTTCATGCTGATCGCGCTGCTGGGCGCCTACGCCACCCTGTCGCTGGGCGGCGGCCTCTTCTTCATCGGTCACCTGATCGCTGGCACGGTGTGGACCCTGTTCCACATTCTGGTCATCACCTTGCAAGCGTTCATCTTCATGATGCTGGCCCTGATCTATCTGGGGCAGGCGCATGACGCGCACTGACGCGGCTCTTTAAGTCGCATTCGGTTTCTCTCGTTTCTTTCCTTTCTCAACAAACTTCCACTTCATAGGAGTCATCATGGAAAACGTTCTGGGTCTTGTCGCACTGGCTTGCGGTCTCATCGTCGGTCTGGGCGCCATCGGCGCATCCATCGGCATCGCGCTGATGGGCGGCAAATTCCTCGAATCGTCGGCACGTCAGCCTGAGCTGATGAACGACCTGCAGACCAAGATGTTCATTCTGGCCGGTCTGATCGACGCTGCCTTCCTGATCGGCGTGGCCATCGCCCTGCTGTTCGCCTTCGCGAACCCGTTCACGCTGTAATTCGGCTCGCTGCCCCGCGCGGGCTGGCGTTGCGGTGACGGCCTTTACTCCCGTCCCCGCGATCCGCCACCTGTGCCGGCAGCCGGTTCGTCTCCCCTCTTGTCAACACACAGAAAGGCGTTGCGATGAACATCAATGCAACCCTCTTTGCGCAGGCCATCGTCTTCGCGATCCTGGTGATCTTCACGATGAAATTCGTGTGGCCCCCCATCGCCAAGGCGCTCGATGAGCGTGCGTTGAAGATTTCCGAAGGCCTGGCTGCTTCTGAGAAGGCCAAGACCGAACTGGCCGTGGCCAACAAACGGGTCGAAGAGGAGTTGAGCAAGTCGCGCAACGAATCCGCCACCCGCCTGGCCGACGCCGAGCGCCGAGCCCAGACCGTGATCGAAGAAGCCAAGGCCCGCGCCACCGACGAGGCGGCGAAGATCGTGGCAGCCGCCCGTCAGGACGCTGATCAACAGGTCGTCAAGGCCCGCGAAGCCCTGCGCGAGCAGGTGGCCGCACTGGCCGTCAAGGGTGCCGAGCAAATCCTCAAGCGCGAAATCAATGCCGGCGTTCACGCCGAATTGCTGGGCCGCCTGAAGACCGAGCTCTGACCCGAGCCTGACGCCACCGACCGGCATTCAAAGGACCACCATGGCAGAAATCGCCACCATTGCCCGCCCCTATGCGGAAGCGCTGTTCAAGGCCGCAGGCCCTGACGCGGCTGGCGCCGCGGCCTGGCTCGACGAGCTGGCTGCCCTGGCCGCCAATGAACAGCTGCGTCAGTTCGCCGGCAGCCCCAAGACCGAGCCCGAGCAGGTGCTTTCGCTCATGAGCGGCCTGCTCAAGAGCGGCTTGCCCACCATGGGGCAGAACTTCCTGCGCACCGTGCTCGAGAACGGCCGCATCGAGGCCCTGCCCGAAATCGCCGCCCAGTTCCGCGCACTGAAGAATGCGCAGCTGGGGGCTTTCGACGCGGTGGTCCAGAGCGCCTTCGAGGTGGACAGCGCCACGCTGGCCGAGCTCTCCGGGGTGCTGGAAAAGCGCTTTGGACGCAAGCTCAACCTCCAGGTCGAACTGCAGCCCGATCTGATCGGCGGCATTCGCGTGGTGGTGGGTGACGAGGTGCTGGACACCTCGGTCAAAGCCCGCCTGGAACAAATGAAGATTGCCCTGACGGCCTGACGGCTGTTTTTCCGGGCGCGCCTGCACACCATTTAACGAAAGAAGGAAAGAGTCATGCAACTCAATCCCGCCGAAATCTCCGAACTGATCAAGTCCCGCATCGAGGGGCTGGGTGCCTCCAGCGACGTGCGCAACCAGGGCACGGTGGTCTCGGTCACCGACGGTATCGTCCGTGTCCATGGCCTGTCCGACGTGATGCAGGGCGAAATGCTGGAATTCCCGGCCAACAAGGATGGCGTGCCTTCCTTCGGCCTGGCGCTGAACCTCGAGCGCGACTCCGTCGGCGCCGTGATTCTGGGTGAGTACGAGCACATCTCCGAAGGCGACACCGTCAAGTGCACGGGCCGTATTCTGGAAGTGCCGGTCGGCCCCGAGCTGATCGGCCGCGTGGTCAACGCACTGGGCCAGCCGATCGACGGCAAGGGCCCGGTCAACGCCAAGCTGACCGACGTGATCGAAAAGGTCGCCCCGGGCGTGATCGCCCGCAAATCGGTGGACCAGCCGGTGCAGACCGGCCTGAAGTCGATCGACTCCATGGTGCCCGTCGGCCGTGGCCAGCGCGAGCTGATCATCGGTGACCGCCAGACCGGCAAGACCGCCGTGGCGATCGACGCGATCATCAACCAGAAGGGTCAGAACATGACCTGCGTCTACGTCGCGATCGGCCAGAAGGCCTCGTCGATCAAGAACGTGGTGCGTGCCCTGGAACAGGCTGGCGCGATGGACTACACCATCGTCGTGGCCGCTTCGGCCTCCGAATCCGCTGCCATGCAGTACCTGTCGGCCTACTCCGGCTGCACCATGGGCGAGTACTTCCGCGACCGCGGCCAGGACGCGCTGATCGTCTATGACGATCTGTCCAAGCAGGCCGTGGCCTATCGCCAGGTTTCGCTGCTGCTGCGCCGCCCGCCAGGCCGCGAAGCCTACCCCGGCGACGTGTTCTATCTCCACAGCCGTCTGCTCGAGCGCGCAGCTCGCGTGAACGCCGACTACGTCGAAGCCTTCACCAAGGGTGAAGTCAAGGGCAAGACCGGTTCGCTGACGGCACTGCCCATCATCGAAACGCAGGCTGGCGACGTGTCCGCTTTCGTGCCGACCAACGTGATCTCGATCACCGACGGCCAGATCTTCCTGGAAACCAGCCTGTTCAACGCCGGCATCCGCCCCGCCATCAACGCCGGTATCTCGGTGTCGCGCGTCGGTGGTGCTGCCCAGACGGACCTGATCAAGAAGCAGTCCGGCGGTATCCGTACCGACCTGGCCCAGTACCGTGAACTGGCTGCGTTCGCGCAGTTCGCTTCCGACCTGGACGAAGCCACCCGCAAGCAGCTCGACCGCGGTGCCCGCGTGACCGAACTGCTGAAGCAGGCCCAGTACGCGCCGCTGTCCATCAGCCTGATGGCCGCCTCGCTGTTCGCCGTGAACAAGGGCTATCTGGACGACATCGAAGTCAAGAAGGTGCTGTCGTTTGAAGCCGGCCTGCACGCTTTCCTGAAGGACAAGCACGCCGCCCTGCTGCAAAAGATGGAAGCCGGCAAGGCGCTGGACAAGGACAAAGAAGCCGAAGCCCAGCTCGCCGCTGCGGTTGCCGATTTCAAGAAGACCGGCACGTACTGATCCGCCCCATTGACCAGCTAAGGAGCCCCAATGGCAGCAGGTAAGGAAATACGCGGCAAGATCAAATCGGTGGAAAACACCAAGAAGATCACCAAAGCCATGGAAATGGTCGCCGCCTCCAAGATGCGCAAGGCGCAGGAGCGCATGCGCTCCGCGCGTCCCTACGCCGAGAAGGTGCGTCAGATTGCTGGCAACCTGAGCCGGGCCAACCCGGAGTACACGCACCCGTTCATGCAGACCAACGACGCCAAGACCGCCGGTTTTGTCGTGGTCACGACCGACAAGGGTCTGTGCGGTGGTCTCAACACCAACGTGTTGCGCGCGGTGACGACCCAGCTCAAGGAACTGCAGGCCCAGGGCGTGAGCGCTGAAGCCGTGGCCATTGGCAACAAGGGCCTGGGCTTCCTCAACCGCATCGGCGCCAAGGTGGTGTCCAGCGTGACCGGGTTGGGCGACACGCCCCACCTGGAAAAGCTGATCGGCCCCGTCAAGGTGCTGCTCGACGCGTACACCGAAGGTCGCATCAACGCGGTCTACCTCTCGTACACCAAGTTCATCAACACGATGAAGCAGGAATCGGTGATCGAGCAACTGCTGCCGCTCAATGCCGGCACCTTGCAAGACGAAGCCGGTGGTCGCGACTGGGACTACATCTACGAACCCGATGCAGCCACCGTCATCGACGAACTGCTGCTGCGCTACGTGGAAGCCCAGGTGTACCAGGCGGTCGCCGAGAACATGGCGTCCGAGCAATCCGCCCGCATGGTGGCCATGAAGGCCGCGACCGACAACGCCGGCAGCGTCATCGGTGAACTCAAGCTGGTCTACAACAAGACCCGCCAGGCCGCGATCACGAAAGAACTTTCGGAAATCGTCGCCGGCGCCGCCGCGGTCTGAAGCAGCCGCCCAACCGAATCCAGAGAAAACAGAAGGTATCCATCATGTCTCAAGTACAAGGCAAGATCGTCCAGTGCATCGGCGCCGTCGTGGACGTGGAATTTCCGCGCGACAAGATGCCGCGCGTTTATGACGCCCTGAAAATGGAAGGCTCCACCCTGACGCTGGAAGTCCAGCAGCAGCTGGGCGACGGCGTGGTGCGCACCATTGCGCTGGGCTCGTCCGACGGCCTGCGCCGCGGCATGGTGGTGTCCAACACCTCCAACCCCATCATGGTCCCGGTCGGCAAGGCCACCCTGGGCCGCATCATGGACGTGCTGGGCGCGCCCATCGACGAGCGTGGCCCGGTCGATCAGACCCTGACGGCCTCGATCCACCGCAAGGCTCCCGCCTACGACGAACTGTCCCCCTCGCAGGAACTGCTGGAAACCGGCATCAAGGTGATCGACCTGGTCTGCCCGTTCGCCAAGGGCGGCAAGGTGGGTCTGTTCGGCGGCGCCGGTGTGGGCAAGACCGTGAACATGATGGAACTCATCAACAACATCGCCAAGGCCCACAGCGGTCTGTCGGTGTTCGCCGGTGTGGGTGAGCGCACCCGTGAAGGCAACGACTTCTATCACGAGATGGCCGACTCCGGCGTCGTGAACCTCGAGAAGCTCGAGGACTCGAAAGTGGCCATGGTCTACGGCCAGATGAACGAGCCCCCGGGCAACCGTCTGCGCGTGGCCCTGACCGGCCTGACCATTGCCGAGTCGTTCCGCGACGAAGGCCGTGACGTGCTGTTCTTCGTGGACAACATCTACCGTTACACCCTGGCCGGTACCGAAGTGTCCGCCCTGCTGGGCCGCATGCCTTCCGCCGTGGGCTACCAGCCGACGCTGGCCGAAGAAATGGGTCGCCTGCAAGAGCGCATCACCTCCACCAAGGTCGGCTCGATCACCTCCATCCAGGCCGTGTACGTGCCTGCCGATGACTTGACCGACCCGTCGCCCGCCACCACCTTCGCTCACTTGGACTCCACCGTGGTGCTGAGCCGTGACATCGCCGCGCTGGGCATCTACCCCGCCGTGGACCCGCTGGACTCCACCAGCCGCCAGCTCGATCCGCTGGTCGTGGGCCAGGATCACTACGAAACCGCCCGCGCCGTGCAAGGCACGCTGCAGCGCTACAAGGAACTGCGCGACATCATCGCGATTCTGGGCATGGACGAACTCGCGCCGGAAGACAAGCTGGCCGTGGCCCGCGCCCGCAAGATCCAACGTTTCCTGTCGCAGCCCTTCCACGTGGCCGAAGTGTTCACCGGCTCGCCCGGCAAGTACGTGCCGCTGGCCGAAACCATCCGTGGTTTCAAGATGATCACCGCCGGTGAATGCGACCACCTGCCGGAGCAGTCGTTCTACATGGTCGGGACCATCGACGAAGCCTTCGAGAAAGCCAAGAAGGTCGCGTAAGGCGGTGTACTCGGGTGCCCGGCGTTGTGCCGGACACCCGATTACTTGCTTTCCGTCGACTTTTCAAAGGAGTACATATGAGCACCATCCGCGTCGATGTGGTCAGCGCCGAAGAATCCATCTTCTCCGGCGAGGCCAAGTTCGTGGCGCTGCCGGGCGAGGCCGGTGAGCTGGGCATCCTGCCCGGTCACATTCCGCTGATCACCCGCATCAAGCCCGGTGCCGTGCGCATCGAGAAGGCCGATGGCGGTGAAGAATTCGTGTTCGTGGCCGGCGGCATTCTGGAAGTGCAGCCGCACCACATCACGGTGTTGTCCGATACCGCCATCCGCGGCCACGATCTGGACGAAGCCAAGGCGACCGAAGCGCGCCGTCAGGCCGAGGAAGCCGTGAAGAACGCCAAGAGCGATCTCGACCTGGCCAAGGCCACGTCCGAACTCGCGGTCATGGCCGCGCAGATCGCTGCACTGCGCAAATACCGCCAGAAAAAATAAACAAGCGACTTCGTGTCGTTTATCAAGGAAGGACCGGCCACGTGCCGGTCTTTTTGTTGGTTCTTGCGGTGCACCATGTGACAGTCCGCATACCATCTCTGGCACGACAAGAACAAGTTGGGAGCGCAAGCCGCATGTCATCCATTTTTGAGAGCCCCGACATGGCCCCGGAAGAGGTGGCGGCACGTTTGCTGGTCACCTCGTCGGCCCTGGCCGATCTCACCCTGAGCGATGCGCTCAAGGTGGTGGGCTACATGCGCCCCAAGCTCATCAAGGCGGGCGCGGTCATCATCCAGGAGGGGGAGGTCAAGCAGACCGACTACATGCTGCTGGTGCTGGAGGGGGACATCGCGGTCGAGAACGAGTTGCCCGGCTTGCACGAAAGCATGGTGGTGAACATCATGGGGCCCGGCCACCTCATCGGGGAAATGGGCGTGCTCGACGGCGCGCCGCGCTCGGCCACCTGCACCGCCAACACCGACATCGCTGCGGCTGTGCTCTCGCGCACGGCCCTGATGCGCCTGCTCAAGGACGACCCGCGCCTGGGCGCGCGCCTGTTGCTGGCGATCTCCAAGCGCATGGCCGACCGGCTGCGCGAGACCACCCGCAAACTCAAGACCTTTGCCCAGATGAACAAGGCGCTGCAGCAGGAGCTGAATGTCGCGCTGAACAGCGGCCGCGCCGCGCAGGACCGGCGCGGCGGCCACCGGGGCTGAGACGAACCGCGGCGCTCAGCGCCGCACGACGCTGTCGGCCAGTTCGTTGCGCCGCGTCGCGCCGGCGTCGGCCGGGAAGTGCTGCACCAGCAGCGCAGACACCTCTTCCAGCGCCTGCGTGAGCCCGTCCTCGAACGCCCCTTCGCGCAGGCGCGCACCCAGTCGGTCCACGATGGCTTGCCACGCGGCTGGCGCGACGCGTTGCGCCAGCGCCCGGTCGGCCACGAACTCAATGGCGTGTTCGGCCAAGAGCAGGTAGACCAGAACGCCGTTGTTGTCCTCGGTGTCCCAGATGCGCAGGCGGCCGAACCAGGTGAGCGCGCGTTCGCGCACCACCGCCGACAGCGGGGTGTCGGCATTCACGCGCCACAGGTAGCTCAGAGGCAGGGCGGCCTCCACGCACAGCCGCACCTCGCCGCTGTGGCGGCCTTCACTGGCCGCGACCCGACGTGCCAGGCGCTCGGCCATGTCGTCCGGCACAGCGCGCGCGGTGTCCGAGGCGTCCAGCCAGCGGTGTTTGAAGATGCGGATCAGCTTGTTCATGGTCGTGTTGTCTCACCAGC
>NZ_JBWKZH010000084.1:0-22215 GCF_059424305.1 Hydrogenophaga sp. GW456-12-10-14-TSB4
CGCCCGTGCCCGCCCCGCAACCGGCCGCCCGCACGGCACCGGCCGAGGCCACCTTCCCGGTGGTCGTGGCCAGCCAGCCGCTGCCCGCTGGCCAGCCCATCGAAGCCAGCGTGCTGCGCGTGGCGCAGCTCACCATCAACCCGGCCGGCGCCTTCATGACGGTGGCCGAAGCGGTCGGCCGCGTGCCGGTGCTCGACCTCGGCACCGGCGCGCCCCTGCTGGAGAACCAGCTGATGTCGGGCCTCGCCCTGCGCCTGGAGCCCGGCGAACGCGCCGTGGCCGTGAAGGCCGACGAGGTCATGGGCGTGGGCAACAGCGTGCGCCCGGGCGATTTCGTCGACGTGTTCTTCGCCCTCAAGGCCGACGGCCGGGACGTGGACCGCAGCCAGTCGCGCCTGCTGCTGGCCCGCAAGCGCGTGCTGGCCTTCGGCACCGCCTCGGTGGACGGCATGCCCGCCAACGGCGAAGGCCGCGGCAACCAGAGACCCCAGGTGGCCAACCAGCAGCCCGCGCGCACCGCCGTGCTCGCCGTGCCGGTGGAAGACGTGAACCGGCTCGCCCTGGGCGAGGCCAACGGCCGCCTGCTGCTGGCCCTTCGCCACCCGAACGACACCGCCGAACCCGATCCCACCCTGTTCGCCGAACTGCAGACGGCCTTGCAGCCGGCCCGCCGCGGTGGCGGCGCACTCTCCGGCATGGACCGCGCGCTCGCCGGCCTGACCACCCAGGACCTGGCCGCCGGCGGCGGCGCAGCCGGTGCGCGCAAGCCCGCCCAGCCCGGCAGCGCCCCGCGCCCGGTCGTGGCCGCGGCAGCCCCCGCCGGCCATGAGGTCGAGATCATCCGCGGCGACCGCCGCGACACCGTGCGCTATTGAAACCTCGCGCTCCAACCCACCAGGTGCCCCGCATGTTCAAGCCCACACCCCGCCCCCTTCCGTCGCGCCGCGCGCCGCGCTGGCCCCGCCTGGCCCTGCTGGCAGGCCTCCTGATCACCGCTGCCTCGGGTGGGCTGTTCGCGCAACCGGCCACGGACGCGCCGGCCAGCGCGAGCGCCGCCCGGCCCTTGCGCCTGGTCGCCGGCACGCAGCAGGAACTGGTGATCGACAAGGGCGTGGAGCGCATCGCCATCGCCAACGAACAGGTGGCCACGGTCATGGTCACGCGCCAGGCGCGCGGCACCCCCGGCGCGCGGCTCATCGTGACCGGCAAGGCACCCGGCAGCACCTCCCTGCTGGTCTGGGAACGCGGCAGCGACGCGGCCACCACCTACACCGTCGAGGTGCAGCGCGCCGGCGCGGTGCTGCAGGGCAGCTACCCCTCGGCCGCCGAACACCAGCAGGCGCGCGAGGCGGCCCTGGCCCTGCAGCCCGACAAGGCCGCATTGGCCGATCGGTCCACGCTCAACGTGAAAAGCCAGACGGTGCAGGTGGAAGTCAAGATCGTGGAGTTCAACAAGCGCGTGCTCAAGCAGGCCGGGCTCAACCTCTTCAGCACCGCACCGAACAAGCACGGCTTCAGCTTCGGCGTGTTCTCACCGAGTTCGCTGCAGTCGTACGGTTTCGACCGCAACGCCTCGTTCACCGTCGAGGCCTCCTCGCCGCTGGCGCAGGCGTTCAGCCTGCTGCTGGGTTTCGGCAAGGCCAACATCGGCCTGAACCTGGGCCTGCTCGAAGGCAACGGCCTGGCCCGCGTGCTGGCCGAACCCACGCTGGTGGCGCTCTCGGGCCAGAGCGCGAACTTCCTCGCCGGCGGCGAGATTCCGGTGCCGGTCGCGCAGGGCCTGGGCACCACCAGCATCGAATACAAGCCCTTCGGCATCGGCCTGACCGTCTCGCCCACCGTGCTGTCCAACCAGCGCATCGTGCTCAAGGTGGCGCCCGAGGCCAGCGACCTGGACTACACCAACGCCGTCACGCTCAGCGGCGTCGCCGTGCCCGCGATCACCACGCGCCGCGCCGACACCACGGTCGAGCTCGGCGACGGCGAGAGCTTCGTGATCGGCGGTCTGGTCAGCCGCACCACCACCTCCAGCGTGGACAAGGTGCCCATGCTCGGCGACCTGCCGGTGCTGGGCACGGTGTTCAAGCGCCAGGACTACCAGCAGAACGAGCGCGAGCTGGTGATCGTGGTCACGCCCCACCTCGTCAAGCCGTTCGCCCAGGGCACACAGGTCGATGCGGCCTTGCCCGGGCGCAGCGAGCAGCGCGACCCCGCCTTCTGGCGCGGCTTCGTGGTCGGCAACGGGGCCGACGACGCCCTGCCCGGCTTCTCCCGGTGAACACCGGCCGCCCGCCATGAGCACGATGCCCACGCCCCTCCACACCACGGTCCAGAGCCGCAGCGTGTACCTGTACGCCTCGGACAGCGGTGAGCACGCCGGCTGGCTGAACGCGGCCCTGGGTCCCCTCGGCCAGGTCACCGTGGTCGCGCTGGACGACGCCGCACTGGGCGAGCGCATCGCCATCACCCAGCCGCGCACCGTGTTCCTGGACTTCTCGGGTCCGCAAGCCCTGCGCAGCACGCGCCTGGCCACCGCCCTGCGGCGCGACTGGCCCGAGCTGTTGCTGATCGGCACCGGTCACGCGAACGAAACCAGCACCACGCTCGCCGCGCTGCGCGCGGGCGTGGACGACTTCCTCGATCTCGACGGCCCGACCGGCGAGGTGCTGGCGGTGCTGCAGGACCTGATGGCGCGCCGCAAGGGCCAGCGCGCACCACAGGCCCGGGGCCGCAGCATCGCCCTGCTGGGCGCGCGGATCGGCCTGGGGGTCAGCACGCTGGCCTGCAACCTCGCCGCGCTGCTGCAGGAGCAGCGCGCCGCCGCGCTGGCCCGCACGCCCGCGCGCGCGGCGACCCACCGCCAGGGCGTGGCCCTGCTCGACCTGGGTCTGCCGGCGCGCGACGCCCTGCTCTACCTCGGCCTCAAGAGCGAGTTCAGTTTCGTGGACGGCGTGCACAACCTGCACCGCCTGGACCCGACCCTGCTGCAGACCGCGCTGGCGCAGCACGCCAGCGGCGCGGCGGTGCTCCCCCTGCCGGCCAGCCTGGCGCAGATCCGCGAGATCTCGCACGCCGAATCGGTCTCGTTGATCCAGCGGCTGACCGACCACTTCGATGTGCAGATCGCCGACCTCGGCGGCTTCTCCTCGGTCGACTTCGTGGCCCAGGTGGCGCGCAACGCCGACCAGGTCTGGGTGGTCTGCGACCAGAGCATCGGCGGCATCGTCTCCACCGCCGCCCTGCTGCGCGAACTGCGTGAACTGGAAGTGAACATGCAACGGCTCTCGCTGGTGGTCAACAAGTTCGAGCCGTTCGTGAACCTGCCCGCGCTCGACATCGCCAACCAGCTGGGCCTGCCCCTGAGCCACGTGCTCCCCGCGCGCGCCAGCGCGCTGCTGGCGGCCTCCTGCCAGGGGCAATTGCTGGCGCGCTCCGCGCGCAACGACCCCTATGTGCAAGCCGTCGGCCAGATGGTGCGCGGCCTGCTGCCCTGGATCGACGGCAGCGCGCCGACCGACGCCGGCGAGGCCCCGCCCTGGACGCCGCGCGTGGCGCAGATGCTCAACAAGTGGATCCACCGGAGGTGACAGGCCATGACGAACCACGTCGAGTTCTCCGACAACCAGCAGGCCTTCCTGAACTCCAGCGAGTTCCAGACGGTCAAGACCTTCATCCACGAGCACCTGCTCAACCGCATCGAGGAGCTCGGTGCCGAGTTCGGCCGCTGGTCGCGCAGCTCGGTGCAGCAGTTCGTCAACCTCGAATGCGAAAACCAGGTGCGCCTGCACCGGGTACCGATCAACGCCCGAGAGACGCAGCTGCTCGCCGACGCCCTCACGAAGGAATTCGCCGGCTTCGGCCCGCTGGAAGACCTGCTGAACGACCCGAGCGTCGAGGACATCCTCATCAACGGCAGCAAGCTGGTCTACGTCTCGCGCCGCGGCATGCTGCAGCGCGAGCACCTGCACTTCACCGACAACGAGCACCTGATGCGCATCATCCGCCGCATCCTGGCGCCGATCGGGCGCCGGCTCGATGAGTCCAACCCGATGGTGGACGCGCGGCTGAGCGACGGCGGCCGCATCAACGTGGTGATCGAGCCCCTGGTCATCAACGGTCCGGCCGTGTCCATCCGCAAGTTCCGCAAGGACCCGCTGAGCCCCGAGGAGCTGTTCGAGCTCGGCACCTTCGACCAGGCCATGGGCCACCTGCTGGAGATGGCGGTGCGCTCGCGCTGCAACATCCTGGTCAGCGGCGGCACCAGCTCGGGCAAGACCTCGCTGCTCAACGCGCTGGCCAACTTCGCGCCCGACACCGAGCGCGTGGTCACCATCGAGGACACGGCCGAACTCGCCCTCAACCACCCGCACGTGGTGCGCCTGGAGAGCCGCCCCGGCGGCTACGACGGCAGCGGCAGCGTGGCCATCCGCGACCTGCTGCGCAACAGCCTGCGCATGCGGCCCGACCGCATCATCGTCGGCGAGGTGCGCGGCGGCGAGGTGATCGAAATGCTGCAGGCCATGAACACCGGCCACGATGGCTCCATGGGCACCATCCACGCGAGTTCGCCGCGCGAGTGCCTGTACCGCCTGGAAATGCTGGCGGGCTTCGGCGGCTACCAGGGCAGCGAGCTCAGCCTGCGCCGCCAGATCGCCAACGCGATCGACTTCATCGTGCAGATCGGCCGCCTGCCCAACGGCACGCGCCGCATCCTCTCGATCAGCGAGGTCACCGGCCTGAACGACAACGTGGTCGCCATGCAGGAGCTGTTCCGCCACGAACCCGTGGTGCAGGCCGACGGCCAGGAAGGCGACCGCTGGGTCGCCATGGGCGTGGCGCCGCATTCCCCCAAGATCGCGCGCCTGCGCCAGAGCCTGCAGGCCCAGATCGCGGAGCGCAGCCATGGCTGAACGCGGCCTCGTCGCGCTCGCCGTGGCCCTGCTGCTGGCCGCCGCCGGCATGCTGCTGTGGACCGCCTCGGTGCGGCGCCAGCGCCGCCTGCAGGCACAGCGCAACATGGCCGACCGGATCGACCCGGTGGCCGCCCACCCGCTGCCCTCCGGCGCGCTGCGTTTTGCCGCCCCACCGGCTCCGGTGCTGCCCGCCTCGGTCGCGCGCAAGCCGGCCGCGCGCCTGCCCGGCTGGCTGCTCGGCGCGGTGGCGCCGGGCGCGCTGCTGGGCGGGCTGGGCGTTCTAATCGCCTCGGTCGGCCTCACCGCGCTGGTCTCGGGCGCCGTGAGCGCCCTGGGCCTGTTCGCGGTGCTGCTGATGGGCGGCGTGTTCTTCATCTGGCTGCGCGTGCAGGCCATGCGGCGCCAGATCGTGCGCCAGCTGCCCGGGTTTCTCGACGTGATCGTGCGCCTGATCGTGATGGGCCACTCCACCCAGGCCGCGTTCCAGACCGCCGTGGCCGGCACCAAGGCCCCGCTGCGGGACCACATGGACAAGGCCATGGGCCTGGTCAAGGCCGGCATGGACATCGATCAGGCACTGCTGCAGGTGGCGCGCAAGGTGCGCATCGAAGAGCTGTTCCTGCTGGCCTCCATCCTCGGCCTGGGCGTGCGCTACGGCGGCCGCTCCGACCTGCTGCTCGAACGCGTGGCCCACTTCATGCGCGACCACGAGGAAGCGGAGCAGGAACTGACGGCCATGTCGGCCGAAACGCGCTTCTCGGCCTGGATCCTGGGCCTGCTGCCGGTGCTGGTCGGCGGCGCGATCGTCACCACCAACGGCGACTATTTCGCGCGCATGTGGACCGACCCCACCGGCCAGGCCATGGTGGTCGGGGCCCTGGGCCTGCAGGCGTTGGGCGCGCTGCTGCTGTACCGGCTGGCCCGGCTGTCCTGACCCGAAGGTGCACCCCATGAGCCCCCTGCCCCTCGCCGTCGTCGCCCTGCTGCTGCTGGCCCTCGCGCTGGCGCTGGCTGCCGGCGTGCTGCTGTACCAGCATGCACAGCGCCAGACCACCGCGCAGGTGATTCAACGCGCCCTGGGCGAGAACGCCGCCCCGGCGCACACCCTGCCCGAGGACCTGGCCTTCCTGCGCGGCAGCCGCTGGCCCGTGCGCTGGCTCGAAAGCCGCCTGGGGCGGTTGCTGGTGGCCGATGAAGACCGCCGCCTCATCCAGCAATGCGGCCTGTCCCCCGTGCGCGCCCAGCTCGCCCTGCTGGTCTCGCGCGCTGCGCTGGCCGTGGGCCTGCCGCTGCTGGTGCTGCTCGGCTGGGGCGATGCGGGCAACAGCCTGCTGTGGTCGGCCGCCGCTTTCGCCATCGGTTTCATGGGCCCCAAGTGGCTGCTCAAGCACCGCGCCGCCCGGCAGTGCGAGCGCGTGGCGCACGAGCTGCCCCTGTTCGTCGACATGCTGGGCCTGCTGCAGAGCGTGGGCCTGAGCCTGGACCAGAGCCTGCAGGTGATCGCCAGCGACTTCCAGCACGTGATGCCCGTGCTGGGCGCGGAGGTGGCGCGGTCCAACCGCCAGTACAGCCAGGGCCGCACGCGCGAGCAGGCCTACCAGCGCATGGCCGGCCTGCACGACAACCAGCACCTGATCGACTTCATCGCCCTCATCAACCAGGTGGACAAGCACGGCGGCGCCGTGCAGGAGCCCATCCGCCAGTTCAGCGAGCGCCTGCGCGTGCACCGCAAGGCCGGCATGAAGGCGCGCATCGGAAAGATCACCGTGAAGATGACCGTCGTGATGGTCACCACCCTCCTGCCCGCGCTGGTGATCGTCACCGCGGGCCCCGGTTTCCTCGCCATCATCCGCTCCGTCGGGAGCCTGACCGGATCATGAACACCTCCTCCCTCCGCCTCCCTTCCATCGTCCGCACCCTGCTGCTCGGCGCGACCGCACTGGCACTGGGCGCCTGCGCCTCGCTGCCCGATGCGGCGCAGCTCGAAGCCGCGCAGGCCGCTGCCCGCGAGCCCAGCCTGGACAACCGGCCGACCTACCTTTCACTGGTGCGCCAGATGCAGGGCAACAGCATGTGGTTCGCCTCGCTCGCCCACATCGACGCGCTGGAACAACGCTGGGGTGTCAGCCCCGAAACCCGCCTGTTGCGCGCCGACGCCCTGCGCCACACCGGCCAGCCAGCCGCCAGCGCCGCGCTGTACGACAAGCTGCTCGACACGCCCGAGCGCGCCGCCGCCTACCGGGGTCTGGGCCTGCTGGCGGGCGCCGGCGACGACTACGCGCGCGCGGCCGAGATGTTCGAGCGCGCGCGCCAGCTGCAGCCCACCGACGGCCTGCTGCTGAGCGACCTGGGTTACGCCCTGCTGCGCGCGCAGCGCTTCGAGGCCGCCCGCCTGCCGGTGCTGCAGGCCGCGCAGCTGCTGCCTGCGAACCCCAAGGTGCGCAGCAACCTCGCGGTGTACCTGCTCACGCGGGGGCAGACCGAACAGGCCCGCCAGGTGATGGACGAAGCCCGCTTCGGCAGCGCCACGCGCGAGGCCATCGAACAACTGGCGCAGGCCCTCGCACCGCAGCACGCGGTGGTGGGCGGCCTGGCGCTGCAGACCGGCCTGCGGCTGAGCCCCACGCTCACCCCGCCGCCGGCGCTGGCCACCCCCTGATCGATCACCGCTGTCACACCACCCAGGAGGTTCCATGAAAACAAGAAGTCCGCTGCGCTGCCTTTCCTTGTGGGCCGCGCTGACCGTGGCCTCGCCACTGTGGGCGCAATCGGCCGGCGCCCTGGCCACGGAGGCCGCGCCGCCGGTCCGCGTGGGCGACGCCACCCACAGCCTGCTGCAGCGCCAGCGCGAGGGGCGCGAGGCCTCGGCGACGCCGCGCCCGATCGACGGCGCCGTGGCCGAGGCCAGCCAGCAGCGCTACCTCAAGAGCTTCGAGCAGCCGCTGCCGGTCTGGTTCGGCTCGCGGCTGGGCTCCACCAAGTAGAGCGCGCCCCATGCGCACGGCCCGGGCCCTTCGCCGACGGCCGCACCGCCAGCGCGGTGTGTACGCCATCGAGTACGCCATGGCCTTCCTGCTCTTCTTCGGCCTGGTCTACTCGATCATCTGCTACGGCATCCTGTTCACCTTCCGCTTCGGCCTGCAGAACGCGGCCGAAGACGGCGCGAGGGCGGCCCTGCGGCACCAGACCAGCCTGGCCGCGCGCCAACTCAAGGCGCAGCAGGTGGCCGAAGACCGCTCCCTGGGCTGGAAGCCGGGCGCGGCGGTGCTCACCATTCCCCTGCCGCAGGTCTGCCAGACCGCCACCGGCACCTGCCTGCAACCGGCCGGCACGCTGCCCTGCGGCACCTCGTGGGCGCAGCGCTGCCAGGTGAGCGTCACGGTGCGGCTGAGCGACCTGCACCAGGTGCTGCCGCCGTTTCCCGCCTTCGCCCTGCCCGACGAGCTGGTGGGGCAGGCCAGCGTGCTGCTCGACGGGAGCGCGCTGTGAACCGCCGGCAACGCGGCGTGGCGGCGATCGAATTCGCCTTCGTGCTGATGGGCCTGCTGCTCGCGTTCTACGGCATCGCCACCTTCGGCGTCGTGCTGTACACGCAGCAAGCCCTGTCGCGCGCGGCATCAGACGGGGCGCGCGCGGTGCAGATGTTTCCTCAACTGCGCACCGCCACCGCCCCCGAGGTCGCCACGGCCCGGACCCACATCGAGACCGTGGTCTGGGACTCGCTGAGCGGCTCGGTGATCGTGCCGCTGGCGCACAGCGACACGCCGGCCGCGCGCCGCGCCTGGCTCGCGCAAACCATGGACGTGGAGGTCGCGATGCCAAGCACCACGCTGACCGTGACGGTGTCCTACCCCTACACCGCCGGCCGCCTGCTGCCCTGGGTGCCCCTGTTCGACACCAGCCAGTGGCTGCCGGGCACGCTCACCAGCCGCGCGACCGCCGCGCTTTGACCATGTCACGCCGCCAGTCCGGTTCGATCGTCATCAACACGGCCATCGCGCTGAGCCTGATCGTGATCGCCCTCGTCGGCACCGAGCTGGGCTACCTGTTTTTCATGAAGCGCGAGCTGCAGAAGACCGCCGACCTCGCGGCCGTCGCCGGCGCATCGGCGATCCAGCCGGCCAGCTGCACCGCGGCCCGCACCGCCGCGCTCACCAATGCCGGCCAGAACCTCGTCGGTTTCACGCCCGTGGTGGCCTGTGGCCGCTGGGACCCGTCGCAAGGCACGGAGCGCCACTTCACCGCCGACCTCACGGCCTTCAACGCGGTGCACGTCGTGATCGAAGGCGCACCGCCGCCCTTGCTGGCCTTCTTCCCCGGCGAGCGCAGCCTGCGCGCCGAAGCGATCGCCGCCGCCACCGACCCGCTGGCCTCGTTCTCGGTGGGAAGCACCCTGTTGCGCACCGGCAGTTCGGTGCTCGGCGATCTGCTCAAGGGCATCGGCCTCGACCTCACCGGCACCTCGCTGGTCGGCTACGACGGCCTGGCGCAGGTGCAGATCACCCCGGCCGGGCTGCTGCAGGCCCTGGGCATCCCGGTGGCCACCGACATCGGCGTGGGCGAACTCAACACCCTGCTCGCGGCCCAGACCGTGCAGCTCGGGTCGCTGCTCAACGCCATCGTCACCGCCGGCGGCCAGGACACCCTGCTTGCGACGAACGCCGCGCTGCTCAACGCCGTGGTCGCGCGCCTGGGCGTGTCAGACCTGCAGGTGCGGCTGGGCAGCCTGGCCGGCGGGCCCTCGGGCCTGTTCGCCGAGGTCATCGCCCCCGGCGCCAACGCCGCCTCGGCGCTCAACGTCGGCGTGAACGCGCTGGACCTGCTGTACTCGGCCATCGGCGTGGCCACGCAGAAACACGCGGTGGCCGTCAATGGCCTGAGCCTGGCCGGCCTGGTGAGCGCGAAGACGGTGCTGATCGAGCCACCCTCCGTGGCAATCGGCGGCGTGGGCGCCACGGCCTACACCGCGCAACTGCGCACCTGGATCGAGTTCAACACCAGCAACCTGCCGGTGATCAACCAGTTCGCGCAGATCAAGCTGCCCATCATGATCGACCTGGTCAACGGCCGGGGCACGCTCACCGAGATGTGCACGCCCGCGCTGCGCAAGCCCGACGGCACCGAGCGCGCGTCCATCGCGGTGAACGCCTCCATCGCCAAGGTCTGCGTGGGCCGGCCCGGCGCCAACCCGGCCAACGAGAACGAGATCTTCTCCACCTCCGCCAGCTGCGACCAGAACCTGACCGACGAAGACCTGCTGCGCCTGGGCCTGGGGGGCGTGAACCTGGTGAGCCTGCGCACGCACCTGAAGATGGATGCGCTGCCGCTGCAGGCGAGCGTGACGCTGGCCGCTGGCGAGACCGCCACCGTGGGCAACGACCTGCTGCTGGGCAGCACCGTCAAGAACATCACCGACGCGCTGCTGGCCACCCTGCTGGTGGAAACGCTGGACCGGGGGCCGGCCCTGACATTGGCGCAACGCCAGGCCTCGGCACAGAACCTGTGGAATGCCCAGGGCGCGGCCTGCACCACCCGGGCCTGCCGCGTGAGCCGCCTGACCACCGTCAAGGCCGGCATCGAGAACACCACGTCCGGCCTCGGCGGTTTCCTGGGCGGGCTGAGCAGCGACGTGCTGGCCCTGCTGAGCCACACCCTCTCCCTCAACCTGCAGGGCCTGCTGAACGGCGTGGGCACGCTGGTGGGCGGCCTGCTGACGAGCGTGGGCGACATCCTGGGCGCCGTGCTGGGCGGCGTGATCGGCGGCTGCACCGCCCTCATCGGCTCCAACGACGCGGCCTGCGTCAGCGAGATCGCCAACAGCCTGAACGGGAACACCTCCGGCGGGGGCGACACCGTGCCCAACGCCATCACCGCGCTCACCGGCTACCTGCTGCAGGCGCTGCGGCCGTTGCTCGACGCCATCGGCAGCAGCGTGCTCACCCCCCTCCTGCGCGACGTGCTGGGCCTGCACCTGGGCCAGATCGACGTCAACCTGCAGACCCTGAACTGCCAGGCGCGCGCGCACCTGGTGTATTGATCGCTCAGGCTTTGCGCTGGCCGAACCACCACCACATGAAAGCGCCGCCGACGATCATCGGCACGCACAGCCACTGGCCCATGCTCATGCCCAGCGAGAGCAGGCCCAGGTGAGCGTCGGGCTCGCGGAAGAACTCGGCGATGAAACGGAACACGCCGTAGCCGAACAGGAACACGGCCGAGACCTGGCCGCGTGCGTGCTCCTTGCGCGCGTAGAACCACAGCAGCACGAACAGCAGCAGACCTTCGAGCAGGAACTGATAGACCTGCGAAGGGTGGCGCGGCAGGTCGCCCGCACCGCGGAACACCATGCCCCAGGGCAGCGAAGGATCGGCCACGCGGCCCCAGAGCTCGCCGTTGATGAAGTTGCCCAGCCGACCGGCCGCCAGGCCCGTGGGCACGCAGGGCGCGACGAAATCCATCACCTGCATGAAAGGCCGCTGCCGGCTGCGCGCGTACCAGACCATGGCGAGCATCACGCCCAGCAGGCCGCCGTGGAAACTCATGCCGCCCTGCCACACCGCAAACACCTCCAGCGGGTTGGCGAGGTAGTACGCGGGCTTGTAGAACAGGCAGTAGCCGATGCGCCCGCCGGCCACCACGCCGAGCACGCCGAGGAACAGGATGTCTTCCACGTCGCGGCGCGTCCAGGGCGGCTGGGTCACGCTGGCGAACGGGGGATGGCGCAGGCGCGCGTTGGCCAGCAGCATGAACAGCCCGAAGGCCAGCAGGTAGGTCAGGCCGTACCAGTGGATGGCCACGGGGCCGATCTGGAGGGCGACGGGATCGATCTGGGGGTGTTGAAGCATGGTTCTATTGTGGGCCAGCTTGCTCGCGGGCGAATTCGATGAAATGTGTCAGTGCCGGCGTGAGCGCATCGGCGCGCCAGACCAGGCTGGTCTCGCACGCCGGCACCGCCCGCCCGCGCGAGGGCCGGGGGCTGCGGTAGACCACGCCGGGGCGCTGGAACTGCCGCACGCTCTGCGGCACCCAGGCCAGCCCCAGCCCGGCCGACACCAGGTTGACGATGGTCTGCATCTGGATCGCTTCCTGCGCCACCTGCGGGGCCCGGCCGGCCGCGTGGTACAGCGCGAAGATCGCGTCGTGCAGCGTGGGCAGGATGCGCCGGGGAAAAATCACCAGCGGCTCGCTCAGCAGTGCAGCCAGCCCGGGTTGGTCCCGCGCGGCCAGCGGATGCGACTCGGGCAGGGCCACCACGAAGGGCTCACTGGCGATGCGCGCGTGCGCCAGACCCGGCGCCTGGAAGCCCGGTGAATGCAGCACCATGCCCGCGTCCACCTCGCCCCTGGCGAGCAGTTCCAGTTGCACGTCGCCCGTGGCCTCGATCAGCTCCAGCGCCACCTGCGGCCAGCGCTGGCGGAAAGTGCGCACCCAGCGCGGCAGCAACTCGAAACCCACGGTGGACACGAAGGCCAGCCGCAGCCGGCCCAGTTCGCCCGCCGCAGCGGCGCGCGCCAGTTCGGGCAGCGCCTGCGCCCGGCCCAGCAGGTCGCGCACCTCGGGCAACAGGGCCCGGCCGGCGGGCGTGAGGGCCACGCTGCGCTTGGTGCGATCGAACAGGCGCACGCCCAGCGCCTGCTCCAGCCCCGCGATGGCCTGCGTGAGCGGCGGCTGCGTCATGTGCAGGCGCGCAGCGGCGCGGCCGAAGTGCAGATCTTCGGCCAGTGCCACGAACTGGCGCCACTGGCGCAATTCGATGCGCAGCGTTTTCAAGGCATCACTCATATGCCAGACATATTAATGGAAGCCGCCGAAGCAATTGGAAACGGCTGCCGGCCTGACGCATACTCTTCGCACCCATTCCCCACGAAGAGACAGCCATGGCCGACAGCAAAACCATCACCATCAAGCCCATCAACAGCCGCAGCGCCAACATCACGGAAGGCAAGTCGCGCGCGCCCAACCGCTCCATGTACTACGCCATGGGCTACGAGGAAAGCGACTTCAAGAAGCCCATGGTGGGCGTGGCCAACGGCCACAGCACCATCACACCCTGCAACAGCGGCCTGCAGAAGCTGGCCGACGCGGCGGTGGCGGGCATCGAGGAAGCCGGCGGCAACGCCCAGATCTTCGGCACGCCGACCATCTCGGACGGCATGGCCATGGGCACCGAAGGCATGAAGTATTCGCTGGTCAGCCGCGAGGTGATCTCCGACTGCATCGAAACCTGCGTGCAGGGCCAGTGGATGGACGGTGTGGTCGTGGTCGGCGGCTGCGACAAGAACATGCCCGGCGGCATGATGGGCATGCTGCGCGCCAACGTGCCCGCCATCTACGTGTACGGCGGCACCATCCTGCCCGGCAGGTACAAGGGCCAGGACCTCAACATCGTCAGCGTGTTCGAGGCCGTGGGCCAGAACGCCGCCGGTAACCTGAGCGACGAAGACCTGCGCGAGATCGAGATGCGCGCCATTCCGGGCACCGGCTCCTGCGGCGGCATGTACACCGCCAACACCATGTCCAGCTCGTTCGAGGCGCTCGGCCTGAGCCTGCCCTACTCGTCCACCATGGCCAACCCGCACGACGAGAAGCAGAACTCGGCCAAGGAATCGGCCAAGGTGCTGATCGAGGCCATTCGCAAGGACATCAAGCCGCGCGACATCGTGACCAAGAAATCGCTGGAAAACGCCGTCGCCGTGATCATGGCCACCGGCGGCTCCACCAACGCGGTGCTGCACTTCCTGGCCATCGCGCACGCCGCCGGCGTGGAATGGTCCATCGACGACTTCGAGCGCATCCGCAAGAAGACCCCCGTGCTGTGCGACCTCAAGCCCTCGGGCAAGTACCTCGCGGTGGATCTGCACCAGGCCGGCGGCATCCCGCAGGTCATGAAGGTGCTGCTCAAGGCCGGCCTGCTGCACGGCGACTGCCTCACCATCAGCGGCCAGACGGTGGCCGAGGTGCTCAAGGACGTGCCCGATGCGCCGCGCGCCGACCAGGACGTGATCCGCCCGATCGACAACCCCATGTACGCCGAAGGCCACCTGGCCATCCTCAAGGGCAACCTCTCGCCCGAAGGCGCCGTGGCCAAGATCACCGGCCTGAAGAACCCCGTCATCACCGGCCCGGCGCGCGTGTTCGACGACGAGCAGTCGGCGCTCAAGGCCATCCTGGACGGCAAGATCGTCGCGGGCGACGTGATGGTGCTGCGCTACCTCGGCCCCAAGGGCGGCCCCGGCATGCCCGAGATGCTGGCCCCCACCGGTGCGCTCATCGGCGCCGGCCTGGGCGAGAGCGTGGGCCTGATCACCGACGGCCGCTTCTCCGGCGGCACCTGGGGCATGGTGGTCGGCCACGTGGCGCCCGAAGCGGCGGCCGGCGGCACGATCGCCTTCGTGAAGGAAGGCGACTCGATCACCATCGACGCCCACCAGCTCAAGCTGGAGCTCAACGTGCCCGAGGCGGAGATCGCCCAGCGCCGCGAAGGCTGGACGCCCCCGGCACCGCGCTACACGCGCGGCGTGCAGGCGAAGTTCGCGTTCAACGCGGCCAGCGCCAGCAAGGGCGCCGTGCTCGACAACTACTGATCCGGCGGCTCCGGACCGGTCAGCGCGAGGGGCGCTTGGGCTTGATGCCCAGCGCCTCGCGCTGCTTGTCGATGCGGTCCTTCTTCTTCTGGTCCATCTTCTCCATCGCCTTGCGCTTGGTGTAGCCCGATGAATCGGCCCAGGCCCACCAGGCCACGGCCAGCACGAAGGGCGACAGCACCCACCACCAGGACCACCCGGCCACCATGCCGACCTCCAGATACTTCAGCAGCGACAGCACCAGACCCGCGATCAGCAAATACATCACAAACTCCCGTAAAGGCCCCGTGAAGCGGGCAAGAAACTGTAAGCGTTCGTTTCGCGGGGAATGGGGCTCGGTAGAATCGACTGCGTGACACTCTCCCGCATTCACCCAGAAGGACACCCCATGAAACGCGCTCTCCTGATTATGGCCGCCATGACGACGCTGGCCGCTCCGGCCATCGCCGACGAAGCCCTCGCCAAGAGCAAGAACTGCATGGCCTGCCATGCCGTGGACAAGAAGCTGGTGGGCCCCTCGTACAAGGACGTGGCCAAGAAGTACGCGGGCGACGCCAAGGCCGTGGACGCGCTGGCGGCCCGGATCGTCAAGGGCTCCGAAGTGGGCAAGGGCAACTGGGGCGCCGTGCCCATGCCGCCCAACCCGCAGGTCAGCGAAGCCGAGGCCAAGAAGCTGGCTGCCTGGGTGCTGAGCATCAAGTAAGCCGCCTCGCCCCGACACAAAAAAACCCGCTGGCATCCAGCGGGTTTTTTGTTGCCTGCGAAGACCTGCTCAGTCCACGATGCCCACGTGCAGGAAGCCGGCCTTCGCCGAGCTGCGCGCACCGATCAGCAACTCGAGGCGCGTCGAGCGCATGCTGAAGTAGACATCGGGCGCCTCCGTGGCCGGGTAGATGCCGACCGACGCTTGCCCGCCCGGTGCACCCAGGGTCAGGTCGAGCAGGCCGACGCCGGCATCGGTCATGGACATCTCATACTTGGTCGGCGTCGCGTTGGTCACGTCGAGCGTGCCATTGGTGGACCACCCGCTGCTGGTGAACGTCGACACCCGAGGGGCCGTCGGCAAACCGATGTTGAGCACCTGTGATCCGTCCGCGAGCGAAGTGCCGGCACTCAGATAGATCTTCTCGCCCTCCACCACGGCCACACTGAAGCGACCCTGCGCGGTGCCGGTGGTAGCGTTCCTCAGCAACCACACGCCCGGCTGGGTGTCGGCCGTGACGAGGCTGGTGGACACACTGCCGGGCGGGCAGTGCTCGATCCGGTAGATGATGGCGTCGGTGCAAAACTTCACCACCGTGCCACCGCCCGTGATCGAGAACTGCGAAATGGCCGACTGGGCGCCGCCGCCCGCCAGCCGCTGGATGTACGCGCGGTCATAGACGCCATCCAGCCGGCTTTGCGTGAGCACGAAAGCGCGCGAGGCCACGAACGGATACGCCGCGTAGGTTCCCGCCGCGGCAAACGGCACCGCAAACGGGAAGCCACCCACGATGGTGTCCCGCACACTGCGCAGGGAGGACGTGTTGACACCGCCGATGCGGCTGCTCTGCACCGTCCAGTCCTTGGCGGGCGCCACGGGCGGGGTCAGCGCACCCGAGGTCGAGACGCCGACCGCATCCGTCATGGTGTAGGTATCCAGGTCGAAATTGATGTTGAGCGTCTGGCGCGAGCCATTGGCGGCGAACACCACGTACTCGCCATTGCGGTAGTCACCGGTCTGCACCAGGAAGTCCACCGTCTTCGTGCGGCCGCCCGAGGCGCTGGCCGTGAGCTTGTAGGCGCCGGACAGCAGCGCACTGGGATTCTCGAAGCGCGAGACCCACCGCGCCGTGCCGGTGTCCACATCGGTGCGGGTCACGCCACTGCCGACATCGCTGCCAACCCATGAACTGGATTCATTGGCCTTGACCACCACCGACTGCCCCGGCAACACGGTGTACATGCCCGCCAGATCGGGCGTCGCGGCAATGCCCCCGACTTCCACCGTGAGCGCGAACTCTGGCGTCGCCGCCGCCGGCGGGGCACTGCCCCCGCCTCCGCCCCCGCCGCAACCGAACAAAGCCAACACCCATGCCGCAGCCAACGCGGGCTTCACGCTTCCGACCATTCCCACCCCCTGATGCCATTCAATCTGGTTGACTCCGGCGACGCCAGAGAATGCATCAAAATGTAAGAATTAAGCCGGTATTTGTAACTGAGGGCAAACCCTTGTCCCCAAAGCCAGAGCGGCCCTGTGCGGGCCGCTCTGGATGTGGGAGCAGCGGTTTCGCCGGATCAGTTGGTCTGCGCCAGCTGCTCCAGGATGGCCGGGTTCTCCAGCGTCGAGGTGTCCTGCGTGATGGCCTCGCCCTTGGCGATGGAGCGCAGCAGGCGGCGCATGATCTTGCCGCTGCGGGTCTTGGGCAGGTTGTCGCCGAAGCGGATGTCCTTGGGCTTGGCGATCGGGCCGATTTCCTTGCCCACCCAGTCGCGCAGTTCCTTGGCGATGGCCTTGGCCTCGTCGCCGGTGGGGCGCGAGCGCTTGAGCACCACGAAGGCCACGATGGCTTCGCCGGTGAGGTCGTCCGGACGGCCCACCACGGCGGCCTCGGCCACCAGGTCGGTCTTGCCCACCAGCGCGGACTCGATCTCCATCGTGCCCATGCGGTGGCCCGAGACGTTGAGCACGTCGTCGATGCGGCCGGTGATGCGGAAGTAGCCCCGGTCGGCGCTGCGCACCGCGCCGTCGCCCGCCAGGTAGTAGCCCTTGAGTTCGTCGGGGAAGTAGCTCTTCTTGAAACGCTCCGGGTCGCCCCAGATGGTGCGGATCATGGACGGCCAGGGCTTCTTCACCACCAGGATGCCGCCCGCGCCGTTGGGCACGTCGTTGCCCGCTTCATCGACGATGGCCGCTGCGATGCCCGGCAGGGGCAGCGTGCACGAGCCCGGCACCAGCGGTGTGGCGCCCGGCAGCGGGGTGATCATGTGGCCGCCGGTCTCGGTCTGCCAGAAGGTGTCCACGATGGGGCAGCGCTCGCCGCCCACGTGCTTGTGGTACCACATCCAGGCCTCGGGGTTGATGGGCTCGCCCACCGAGCCGAGCAGGCGCAGGCTGGTCAGATCGGAGCGCGCGGGATGCACTTTCTCGTCGCCCTCGGCGGCCTTGATCAGCGAGCGGATGGCGGTGGGTGCGGTGTAGAAGATGGTGACCTTGTGCTTCTCGATCATCTGCCAGAAGCGCCCGGCGTTCGGGTAGGTGGGCACGCCCTCGAACACGACCTGCGTGGCACCGGCGGCCAGCGGGCCGTAGGTGACGTAGGTGTGGCCCGTGATCCAGCCGATGTCGGCGGTGCACCAGAAGATGTCCTCGGGCCGCAGGTCGAAGGTCCAGTTCATGGTGAGCTGCGCCCACAGCAGGTAGCCGCCGGTGCTGTGCTGCACGCCCTTGGGCTTGCCGGTGGAACCCGAGGTGTAGAGCACGAACAGTGGGTGCTCGGCGCTCACCATTTCAGCCGGGCAGCTGGTGGATTGCCCGGCCATCGCGTCGTGCATGAAGGTGTCGCGGCCAGCGACCATGTTGCAGGCCGTGGGGGTGCGCTGGAACACGAGCACGTTCTTGATCGAGTCGCAACCGCCCATGGCGATGCCTTCGTCCACGATGGCCTTGAGCGGCAGCTCCTTGCCGCCGCGCAACTGGTAATTGGCGGTGATCACGGCCACGGCGCCCGCGTCCTGGATGCGTTCCTGCAGGGCCTTGGCCGAGAAGCCGCCGAACACCACGCTGTGCGTGGCGCCGATGCGCGCGCAGGCCTGCATGGCCACCACGCCTTCGATGGTCATGGGCATGTAGATGACGACGCGGTCGCCCTTCTTCACGCCGCGCGCCTTGAGCGCGTTGGCGAACTGCGAGACCTTCCCCAGCAGTTCCTTGTAGGTGACCTTGGTCACGTCGCCGTTGTCGGCCTCGAAGATGATGGCGGTCTTGTTCTCGACCGGCGTGCCCATGTGGCGGTCCAGGCAGTTGTAGGAAGCGTTGAGCTCACCGTCCTCGAACCACTTGTAGAACGGCGCCTTGGAGGCGTCGAGCGTCTTCGTGAAGGGCTTGTGCCAGCTCAGGGTTTCGCGCGCCAGCCGGGCCCAGAAGCCCTCGAAATCCTTGTCGGCCTCCGCGCAGAGCGCGTGGTAGGCCTCCATGCCCGAGATGCGCGCGGCCTTCACGGTGGCGGCCGAGGGCTCAAAGACGCGGTTTTCGACCAGGGTGGATTCGATCGTCGACGAAGGCGCAGACATGAATGTCTCCTCAATGTTGTGGGCAGATGACAGGCCGGGACTGTGCTCAAGCGCTCTTACGAGTCTCTTACAGAAAAGGGCGCAGACCTACAATACCGCCTGCCGTCTGGCCGCCCATCCCGGGGGCTCGGTACATTGTGTCACCATCCATGAGCGACCCCGTCAAAGCCCAAGCCCCGATCCGCGCGCTGCCCAACCTGATCTTCGCCAGCCGCTGGCTGCAGCTGCCTCTCTACATCGGACTGATCGCGGCGCAAGCGATCTACGTGTTCCATTTCTGGGTCGAGCTGGTCCACCTGATCGAGGCCGCCTTCGGCAACGACGTGGCGCTGGGCAAGCTGATCACCAGCATCGGCTACAAGAGCGACGTGCAGCTCACCGGCCTGAACGAGACCATCATCATGCTGGTGGTGCTGGCCCTGATCGACGTGGTCATGATCTCCAACCTGCTGATCATGGTGATCGTGGGCGGCTACGAAACCTTCGTGAGCCGCATGCACCTGGAAAACCACCCCGACCAGCCCGAGTGGCTGAGCCACGTGAACGCCTCGGTGCTCAAGGTGAAGCTGGCCACGGCCATCATCGGCATCAGCTCGATCCACCTGCTCAAGACCTTCATCAACGCCGCCAACTACGACGTGAAGGTGCTGATGTGGCAGACTATCATCCATGTGGTCTTCCTGCTCAGCGCCATGGCGATCGCCATGACCGACCGGCTGATGGCCCACCCGCCGGCGAACGACGCCCACTGACAGAGCGCCTTCGGGCGCCCCGTGGGGTCTTCCGGGCCCGCGCATGGGTCATCCATGCGCAAAAGTTATAATCATGGCCTCAGCCACCCTGCCCCAGGCCGGGTGGCGCTCATGTGCTACTCGCGGATCGCCCTGCATCCCGTCGCGGCACAGAGATTTCAACGGCCGGTCTTCCGGCCTCGACGCCGCGTCACTCCCGCACCGTGCCAGCCCCCCAGACAGGGCCCGCTGACCGGGCTTGCGTGATGGCAGGCGCTGGGTTTGCCGATTCGTCGCTGTCAGTGTCTGTCTGCGGTCTTGAATGACCCGGTCGGGCACGCGCGTGCCTCCTGCGTCAAGACCGTTCGCGGTGCCTTGTCCAACTTGCAAAGGAGGCAACAGCACCCATGGCCAAACACATTTCCATCGAGCACGTCTTCAAGGTGTTCGGCGATCAGCCCGAGGCCGCCCTCAAGCGCGTCCGCGAAGGCCGCACCAAGCAGGAAATCCTTGCCGAAACCGGGCAATCCATCGGCGTCTTCGACGCCCACTTCCAGATCGAGGCCGGCGAGATCTTCGTCATCATGGGCCTGTCGGGCTCGGGCAAATCGACGCTGGTGCGCCTGCTCAACCGGTTGATCGAGCCCACGGCCGGGCGCATCCTGATCGACGGCCAGAACATCAACGACCTCTCGGACGCCGGCCTGCGCAGCCTGCGGCGCAAGGACATCAGCATGGTGTTCCAGTCGTTCGCGCTGATGCCGCACATGACGGTGCGCGACAACACCGCCTTCGGCCTCGAACTCGCCGGCGTCAAGCCCGCACAGCGCCTGGCGCAGGCCGACCTCGCGCTGGACCAGGTGGGCCTGGCCGGCTGGGGCGACAGCTACCCCGATGAGCTCTCCGGCGGCATGCAGCAGCGCGTGGGCCTGGCGCGCGCGCTGGCCTCGGACCCGTCCATCCTGCTGATGGACGAGGCCTTCTCGGCGCTGGACCCGATCATCCGCACCGAGATGCAGAGCGAGCTGGTGCGCCTGCAGCAGGTGCGCCGCCGCACCATCGTCTTCATCTCGCACGACCTCGACGAGGCCATGCGCATCGGCGACCGCATCGCCATCATGAAGGACGGCCAGGTGGTGCAGGTCGGCACGCCGGAGGACATCCTGCGCCAGCCGGCCGACGACTACGTGCGCAACTTCGTGCGCGGCGTCGATGCGGCGGCCGTGTTCAAGGCCGGCGACATCGCCCGGCAGACGCAGGTCGTGGTCGCCGAGCACCCGAACAAGGGCGCGCGCGCCGCGCTCAAGCTGCTGGAAGACAAGGACCGCGACTGGGCCTACGTCGTCAGCCCCGACCAGCGCTACCTCGGCCTGGTGTCGGCGGACTCCCTGCGCGGCGCGCTGCAGGACCACGAAGGCCCGCTGGGCCTCTCGCGCGCCTACCTGCCCGACGTGCAGGTGGTCAACGCCGGCCACCCCGTGGCCGAACTCTTCGGCCAGGCCGCGAACGCGCCCTACCCGTTGCCCGTCGTGGACGCCAACGGCCGCTACCGCGGCGCCATCAGCAAGAACACGCTGCTGAAGTTCCTGGACCGCGCGGCGGCCTGAAGCCGCTCCCCACTGGAGAGAACATGAACGACACCGACATCGATATCACCGCCAGCCCCGACACCACCGACGCGTGGGGCGCGTCCACCGCCACCGCCAGCGACAACTGGCTCGACACCACCGCGCTCGCCGACACCGCCGCCCCGATGGCCGACGAGGGCTTTCACCTCGGCCAGCTGTGGGACGGCTCGCTGCCCGTCGAGCGCTGGATCAACGACGCCCTGAGCTGGACGGTGGACCACTTCCGCCCGTTCTTCCAGACCGTGCGCGCGCCGATCGACACCACGCTCACCGGCGTGGAGCAGCTGCTGCTGAGCGTGCCCACGCTGGCCATGGTCGCGCTGATGGGCCTGCTGGCCTGGCAGTTCGCCGGCCGCGCCATCGCCGTCGGCACGGTGATCTCGCTGCTGCTGGTGGCCATGCTGGGCATCTGGCCCGAGGCCATGATCACGCTCTCGCTGGTGCTGACCTCGCTGGCGTTCTGCATCGCCATCGGCCTGCCGCTGGGCATCCTGCTGGCCAGCAGCGACCGCACGCAGCGCCTGATGCGCCCGCTGCTCGACGCGATGCAGACCACCCCGGCCTTCGTCTACCTGGTGCCGGTGGTGATGCTGTTCGGCATCGGCAACGTGCCCGGCGTCATCGTCACCATCGTCTTCGCCCTGCCCCCGCTGGTGCGCCTGACCGACCTGGGCATCCGCCAGGTGCGGCCCGACCTCATCGAGGCGGCGCGCGCGTACGGCGCCTCGCGCTGGCAGATGCTGGCCAAGGTGCAGCTGCCGCTGGCCCTGCCTTCGATCATGGCGGGCATCAACCAGGCGCTGATGCTCTCGCTGTCCATGGTGGTCATCGCTTCGATGATCGCCGTCGGCGGCCTGGGTCAGATGGTGCTGCGCGGCATCGGCCGCCTGGACATGGGCATGGCCACCGTCGGCGGCCTGGGCATCGTGCTGCTGGCGATCGCGCTGGACCGCATCACCCAGGCCCTGGGCCGGCCCGGCCGCGGCGCGCGCCACTGGTGGCAGCAAGGGCCCGCCGGCCTGCTCGTGCGGCTGCTGCGTTCTGCACCTGCCCGCCCGGTGGCGCCTTCCACCGCCCCCCTTTCCAC
>NZ_JBWKZH010000085.1:0-21298 GCF_059424305.1 Hydrogenophaga sp. GW456-12-10-14-TSB4
CACCCTCACCTCCCGCCTGCCCAAGGTCGGCACCACCATCTTCACCGTCATGTCCTCGCTCGCCGCTGAGCACGGCGCGGTGAACCTGGGCCAGGGCTTTCCCGACTTCGACTGCGACCCGGCCCTGGTGGCGGCGGTCACTCAGGCCATGCAGGCCGGCCACAACCAGTACCCGCCGATGCCGGGCGCGCTCGCGCTGCGCCAGGCCATGGCCGCCAAGATGCAGGCGCTCTACGGCCTGGCCTGCGATCCGGCCACCGAGATCACGGTGACGGCGGGCGCCACACAGGCCATCCTGACCGCCATCCTCGCCGTGGTGCAGGCCGGCGACGAGGTGATCGTGCTCGAACCCTGCTACGACAGCTACGTGCCCAACATCGAACTCGCTGGCGGCGTCGCGGTGCGCGTGCCGCTCACGCCGGGCAGCTTCCGGCCCGACTTCGACCGCATTGCCGCCGCGATCACGCCGCGCACGCGCGCCCTGATCATCAACAGCCCGCACAACCCCAGCGGCATGGTCTGGAGCGAGACCGACATGCAGCGCCTGCAGGCGCTGCTCGCGCCCACCGACGTGCTGTTGATCAGCGATGAGGTCTACGAGCACATGGTGTTCGACGGCCAGGCCCACCAGAGCGCGGCGCGCTTCCCCGGCCTGGCCGCGCGCGCCTTCATCGTCAGCAGCTTCGGCAAGACCTACCACGTGACCGGCTGGAAGGTCGGCACGGTGGTGGCGCCGGCCGCGCTGACGGCCGAGTTCCGCAAGGTTCACCAGTTCAACGTGTTCACCGTGAACACGCCGGTGCAGCACGCGCTGGCCGCCTACATGGGCAACCCGGCGCCCTACCTGGAGCTGGCCGCGTTCTACCAGCGCAAGCGCGACCTGTTCCGCGAAGGCCTGGCCGCCACGCGCTTTCGCCTGCTGCCCGGCGAGGGCACCTACTTCCAGTGCGTGGACATCTCGAATCTGGCCGTGCCCGAGCGCGACCTGCCCGAGGGCGATTTCTGCCAGTGGCTCACGAAGGAAATCGGCGTGGCCGCCATCCCGCTCTCGGCCTTCTACGGCGACGGTTTCGACCAGCGCGTGGTGCGCTTCTGCTTCGCCAAGAAGGACGACACCCTGCGCGAAGCCCTCACGAGGCTCGCCAGACTCTGACCAGCCGAGATTCGATCCGGCGCCGGGCCGCCCCAAGCCGGATCAGCCCCCTCGGGGGGCAGCGACCCGCGCAGCGGCGGAGCGTGGGGGCAACCCCTCAGCACCGCACCGGGTTGCGGCAGTAGCGCTCGAGCTCGAGCACCGTGGCCTGGCGGGCCACGGCCTGCTTCGCGCCCGGCCCCACTTCCAGGCTGAGCTTCATCTCGTACTTCTTGAAGAAGTCGTCGAACAGCTCGCCGCCCAGCGTGCCGGTGGCGGTGAGCGTGTCGCTCTTCGCGTCGTGCTCGATCAGCACCGCGCACAGGGGCTGCTCGGCCGGCCCGTTGAGCACCTGGGCGCCGCGCGCCGGGTCGTACTGGCTGTGGTCGGCACAGCAGTGGATCAGGTCGTTGCCCTTGCTCGGCGTCTGCGGGTTGGTGGCCGCGCCCTTGCGGAAACTGATGAAGCTCAGGTCCTTGGTCGGGTACACCAGCTTGTGCGCACAGATGGCCGAAAACGCGACCAGGCTGCGCCGGGGGCCGATGCCCCCCGGCCACTGGTAGCGCAGCTTGTCGCGGGTCTGCAACTCGGCCGCCGCCGCCGGCTTGCCCAGATCGAGCAGGAACACCGGTGTGGCTTCAAAGGGGTAGTGGAAGACGTAATTGGTCTGCGGTTTCAGGCTGGCGGCCCTGAGCGGCGCGCCCCGCTCGTCCAGCAGCAGCACGCGGCCGTAGGCGCGGGGCCTGGCATCGGCGGCCCAGGCCGTGCCCGCCAGCGTGGCGGCGATCGAGCCCGTGCCCAGGGCGCAGGCTTCCACAAATTCACGTCGATCCATCGCGGGCGTCCCCCTGAGGATGTGGGGCGGACCGCACGCCGCCACCTGCCCGCAGTGAATCGCAGGGAGGCCGCCACTGTCAACCCCATTCATGGAGACGGAAAGGCACTTCATGACTGAAAAGCAGCAACTGATGCCACCCATCGCCACATGGGCAACCACCTGACCATTTCCCCACCCGCACGCCGATACTCGCGTGCCTCACGCCTTCCACGGAGACTGTCCCCATGCCCTCACGCCGCCCCAGCCTGTGGCACACCTGTGCCGTCCTGGCCACCAGCCTCGCCGCATGGGGCGCCCCCCTGCACGCGGCACCCGGCCCGGTCGCCATCGATGCCGTCCAGCTCCCGGCGTGGGTGGAGCGAAATGGTCAACGCAGCGCCGCCGAACCCGGCATGTCCTTGCGCGCCCAGGACAAGGCCCTGACCGCCGCCGGTTCGCGCATGCTGCTTCGCATGGACGATCGCAGTGCCATCCAGCTCGGTGAGCAGACCGAACTGCTGATCCGGTCGCAGGACGCGTTCAAACTGACCACCGGCGTGTTCCGCTACGTCACCGGCGGCAGCAGCACAGCCCAGGGAAATGCGCACGATCTCCGCCTCGAACTCGGCTCGGCCTCGGTGCTGATGCGGGGCGCGGACATCTGGAGCACGACCAACGCCGATCGGGAAGCCACCTGTGTCTTCGACGGCAAGGCCGAGGTGGTGCGCGACGCCAAGCCCCGCATCACGCTGGACAAACCGGGTGCGCTCTGGATCGTGTACAGCGGCGAACCGGAAAAACCGGCCGACCAGGCCACACCGGCACAGTGGACCCAATTCATCGCCCAGTCCGAGCTGCAAGCCGGCAACGGCGTGCTGTTGCCGGGCGGGCGCTGGCGCACGGTGGCGGCCCTGGTGAACAGCCCGGCGGAGGCCGCCGCGCTGCAGGCCCGCCTGCAGGCCGCCGGCTATCCCGCGGAGACCAAGGCCAAGGGCGGTCGCCACGAGGTGCGCATCAACCGGCTCGCCACCCGCGCGGACGCCGAAGCCCTGCTGCAGCGCCTGCGCTCCGACGCCGGCCTGGGCGTCACGGACGGCCGGGCCGCGCTCGCCGCCCAGTGACCCCAGGCCCCTGGGTACCCGGCCTCAGGTGTTGAGCTGGGTCCAGGCCTTTTCCAGCCGCTTCAGGCTCACCGGCTGGGGCGTGCGCAGTTCCTGCGCGAAGAAGCTCACCCGCAACTCCTCCAGCAGCCAACGCAGCTCCTGCAGGCGGGCGTCCTGCACGCCCTTGCGCTCGGCCACCAGCCGCCAGAAGCGCTGATCCTGCGGGCGCAGTTCGGCCAGCCTGGTGGCATCGCGCGCCGGATCGGCGCGCAGCTTGTCCAGCCGCAGCTGCACCGCCTTGAGGTAACGCGGCAGGTGCTGCAGCTGCGCATACGGCGTCTGCAGAAGGAAACGCTTGGGCACGAGGCGCTGCAGCTGTTGCGCGATGTCGGTGGCCACGTCCGCCGGAGGTTTGCTGTCCTTGAGCTTGCGCGCGGCGGCGGCGTATTCGGCGAGCACGGTGCCGGCGGTGCGGGCGATTTCGTTGGCGATCAGCGTGAGGCGCCCTCGCCCTTCCTCCACGCGCCGCTTGAAGGCGGCTTCGTCGCCGGGCAACGGGTCGCCGAGGAAGGCGCGGTCCAGTGCCAGCTCGAGGATCTGCGAACGCAGCTCCTCCAGCGTGCCGCCGCCACCCGCCTCCTTGCCCACCTGCATGTAGGCCACGCCCATGGCCTGCAGGCCGGGCAGGTTCTTCTCCAGGTACTTCAGCGCGTCGCGGATCTGCAGCGCGAACAGGCGGCGCAGGCCCTCGCGGTGGCGCGCCTGGGCCACCTCGGGTTCGTCGAACACCTCGATGCGCACCGCCTCGCCGTCGTCCACCAGCGCCGGGAAACCGATCAGGGTCTGCTGGCCCTGGCGGATTTCCATCAGCTCAGGCAGCTCGCCGAAGTCCCAGGCGGTGTGGCGCTGGGCCGCGCTCACGGCCGGGGCCTTGGCGGCAGCGGCCTTGACTGCCACCGGTGCCGCGCTCCCCTTGGCGGGTGCGGCGGGCGGTGCCGCCGCGCGCAGGCCTTCCATCTTGAGCGAGGCCAGGGCCTGGAAGGCGCCGCGCGCCTGCGCACCCAGCTCGGCCTTGAGCGCCGCGAGGTTGCGACCCTGGCCCAGCTGGCGGCCGTGTTCGTCGACCACGCGCAGGTGCATGAAGTGGTGCGCGCTGAGCATGTCGACCTTGATGTCGTTGCGCTGGATATCGAGCTGCGTGGCCTCGCGCACGAGCTTGAGCACGGCATCCATCAGGTTGCCGGCGCCGAAAGCGGCAGGCTCGCACAGCGCCTGCGCGAAACGCTCGGCGGTGGCCGGCAGCGGCACCAGGCGCGAGCGCGGGCGCTGGTGCAGGGTCTTGAGCAGCGCGAGCAGTTTTTCCTTCAGCATGCCGGGCACCAGCCAGTCGCAGCGGTCTTCGCTGGCCTGGTTGAGCGCGAAGATCGGCAGCGTGACCGAGAGGCCGTCACGCGGGTCGCCGGGTTCGTGCAGGTAGCTGCAGGCGCAGTCCACCCCGCCCAGGCGCAGCGCCTTGGGGAAGGTCTGCGTGGTGATGCCAGCGGCCTCGTGCCGCATCAGTTCCTCGCGTGTGAGCAGCAGGAGCTTGGGGTTCTCGCGCACGGCGTCGCGGTACCAGCGCTCCATCGCGGCACCGTTGCAGATGTTTGCGGGCAGTTGCTGGTCGTAGAAGGCGTAGATCAGCTCGTCGTCGACCAGCACGTCCTGCCGGCGCGACTTGTGCTCCAGCTCGGCCACCTGGCGCACCAGTTTCTGGTTCGCGGCCAGGAACGGCAGGCGCGTTTCCCACTCGCCGGCCACCAGGGCTTCGCGGATGAAGATCTCGCGCGCGCCGACCGGGTCCACACGGCCGTAGTCGGTGCGGCGGTTGCTGTAGACCACCAGGCCGTAGAGCGTGGCGCGCTCCAGCGCCGTGACCTGCGCGGCCTTTTTCTCCCAGTGCGGGTCGAGCAGCTGCTTCTTGATCAGGTGCCCGCCCACCTGCTCCAGCCACAGCGGCTCGATGCCGGCGATGCCGCGCCCGAACAGGCGCGTGGTTTCCACCAGTTCGGCGCAGACGATCCAGCGACCGGGCCGTTTGCTCAGGTTCGCGCCCGGGTGGCGGTAAAACTTGATGCCGCGCGCGCCCAGGTACAGGTCTTCGGTTTCGTGCTTCTGGCCCACGTTGCCGAGCAGGCCGGCCAGCATGGCCAGGTGCAGCTGCTCGTAGCTCGCGGGCTTGTCGTTGAGCCGCCACTGGTGCTCGGCCACCACGGTGTGCAGCTGGCTGTGGATGTCGCGCCACTCGCGCACGCGCCGCACGTTGATGAAGTTCTCGCGCAGCACGCTCTCGTATTGCCGGTGGCTGAGCTTGTGGTCCTTGCCGTGGCCGCCCTTGGTGTCCTCCAGCCATTTCCAGAGCTTGAGCGTGCCGCTGAATTCGCTCTTCTCGTCGTCGAACTTGGCCTGCGCCTGGTCGGCCTGTGCCTGCTTGTCGAGCGGGCGGTCGCGCACGTCCTGCACGCTCAGGGCCGAGGCGATCACCAGCACCTCGTCGAGCGCGCCGCGCTGCTGGGCCTCCAGGATCATGCGGCCCACGCGCGGGTCCAGCGGCAGGCGCGAGAGCGTCTGACCGATGGGCGTGAGCTCGTTGGCCTCGTCCACCGCGTTGAGTTCGGCCAGCAGCTGGTAGCCGTCGACGATGGCGCGTTTCTGCGGCGCCTCGATGAAGGCGAAGTCTTCCACCGCGCCCAGGCGCAAGGCCTTCATGCGCAGGATCACGCCCGCGAGCGAGCTGCGCAGGATCTCGGGGTCGGTGAAGGCCGGGCGCGCGCCGAACCCGGCCTCCTCGTAGAGCCGGATGGCAATGCCGTCGGCCACGCGGCCGCAACGACCAGCGCGCTGGTTGGCGGCGGCCTGGCTGATCGGCTCCACCAGGAGCTGCTCCACCTTCTGGCGGAAGCTGTAGCGCTTCACGCGGGCCGTGCCGGCGTCGATCACGAAGCGGATGCCGGGCACCGTGAGCGAGGTCTCGGCCACGTTGGTGGAGAGCACGATGCGCCGCCCGCTGTGGTCCTGGAAGATGCGGTCCTGCTCGGCCTGCGAGAGGCGCGCGAACAACGGCAGCACCTCGGCCGACCGCAACACCGGTTGATGCGAGAGATGCTTGCGCAGGTGGTCGGCAGCCTCGCGGATCTCGCGCTCGCCGGGCAGGAACACCAGGATGTCGCCGCCGGCCGGGCCACGCCAGAGCTCGTCCACGGCGTCGGCGATGGCGTTGTTCAGGTCGTAGTCGCGGCTTTCCTCGTAGGGGCGCCAGCGCACCTCCACCGGGAAGGTTCGACCCGACACCATGAGCACCGGGGCCGGGCCCTTGGCCGAAGCGAAGTAGCGCGCAAAGCGGTCGGCGTCGATGGTGGCGGAGGTCACGACCACCTTGAGGTCGGGCCGGCGCGGCAGCAGCTGGCGCAGGTAACCGAGCAGGAAGTCGATGTTCAGGCTGCGCTCATGGGCCTCGTCGATGATGATGGTGTCGTAGGCGCGCAGGTCGGGGTCGGTCTGCGTTTCGGCGAGCAGGATGCCGTCGGTCATCAGCTTGACCGAGGCGTCCTTCGACAGGCGGTCCTGGAAGCGCACCTTGTAGCCCACCACCTCGCCCAGCGGTGTCTTGAGCTCCTCGGCGATGCGCTTGGCCACGCTGGAGGCGGCGATGCGCCGTGGCTGGGTGTGGCCGATCAGTTGCCCGCGCTGCCCCGGTTTCGCGTTGCACTTGCCCCGCCCCATCGCCAGAGCGATCTTGGGCAACTGGGTGGTCTTGCCGGAGCCGGTTTCGCCGCAGACGATGACGACCTGATGGTCGCGCATCGCGGCCTCGATCTCATGGCGGCGCGCAGAGACGGGCAGGCTTTCCGGGAATTCGATGTGCAGCGGCGTGGAGGACAAGTGGGAACTTCGGTCAAAATCGGGCAGCCGGCCATTATCCGCGCCCGGCCCCATGCCCGCCTGACCACCGCCCCATGTCCACTGTCTTCAACTTCACCTTCGTCCCCTGGTTCCGCTCGGTCGCGCCTTACATCCACAAGCACCGAGGCAACACCATCGTGGTCGGCATCGCGGGCGAGGCCATCGCGGCCGGCAAGCTGGAGAAGCTGGCGCAGGACCTGGCGCTGATCCAGAGCATGGGTGTGGACATCGTGCTGGTGCACGGCTTCCGGCCCCAGGTAAACGAACAGCTGCGGCTCAAGGGCCATGAGGCGAAGTACTCGCACGGCATGCGCATCACCGACGAGGTGGCGCTGGACTGCGCCCAGGAAGCCGCCGGCCAGCTGCGCTACGAAATCGAAGCCGCCTTCAGCCAGGGCCTGCCCAACACGCCCATGGCCGGCGCCACGGTGCGCGTGATCTCCGGCAACTTCATCACCGCACGGCCCGTGGGCCTGATCGACGGTGTGGACTTCATCCACTCGGGCCTGGTGCGCAAGGTGGACACCGACGGCATCCAGCGCACGCTCGACATGGGCGCGATGGTGCTGCTCTCGCCCTTCGGCTTCTCGCCCACCGGCGAGGCCTTCAACCTGACCATGGAAGACGTGGCCACCTCGGTGGCCGTCGCGCTGCAGGCCGACAAGCTGATGTTCCTGACCGAGGTGCCGGGCATCCGCGTCGATCAGACCGACCCGGAGAGCGACATCGACACCGAGCTGCCGCTGGCCGATGCCAGGAAGATGCTGGCCGCCCTGCCCTCGGCCACCCAGCCCACCGACACCGCCTTCTACCTGCAGCACTGCATCCGCGCCTGCGAAGGCGGCGTGGACCGCAGCCACATCCTGCCGTTCTCGGTCGACGGTGCGCTGCTGCTGGAGATCTACACCCACGACGGCATCGGCACCATGGTGGTGGACGAAAAGCTGGAGAGCGTGCGCGAGGCCACCATGGACGACGTGAGCGGCATCGTGGCACTGATCGAGCCGTTCGAGAAAGACGGCACCCTGGTCAAGCGCGACCGCACCGAGATCGAACGCGACGCGGGCAACTACACCATCATCGAGCACGACGGCGTGATCTTCGGCTGCGCCGCGCTCTACCCCTACCCTGAAGAGCGCACCGGCGAGATGGCCGCGCTCACCGTCTCGCCCCAGACGCAGAGCCAGGGCGACGGCGAGCGCCTGCTCAAACGCATCGAGACCCGGGCCAAGGCACAAGGCCTGCAAAGCATCTTCGTGCTCACCACGCGCACCATGCACTGGTTCGTCAAACGCGGCTTCGTGCAGGTCAGCGCGGACTGGCTGCCCGAGGCGCGCAAGCGCAAATACAACTGGGACCGCAAGAGCCAGGTGCTGGTGAAGAAGCTCAGCTGAGGGCCGGCACCGGCCCCGACGGCCTCAGGCGGCCGGGCGCTTCACCCAGAGGGCCACGGCCAGCGCGATGATGGCCGAGAAGCACAGGAAGGACCAGTTCGCGATCGACAGGCCGAGGAAGGTCCAGTCGATCACCGAGCAGTCGCCGCTGCCGCGAAAGATCATCGGGATGGCGCGGCGCAGCGGGAAGGATTCGATCATGCCGAAGAAGTCGCGCCCGCAGCTCATGACCTCGGGCGGGTTCCACTGCAGCCAGCTCTGGCGCGCGGCCGTGAATGCACCGAACGCCGCCAGAAGACCCATGAGGAAAACACCGCCATACAGCGCGGGCCGGCGGCGGAACAGCGCCGTCACACCGGCCACCACCGCCACCGCCATCAGGGCATAGCGCTGCACGATGCACATGGGGCAAGGCTCCAGGCCCACGACATGCTGCAGGTACAGGCCGAAGGCCAGCATGGCGACGCAGGCGGCGGCCACCAGGCCCAGGATGCGGCGGGGAGAAAGGGAGGCGATCAAGGGGAAATCCTGAAGTTGAGGGGCGGCAGCCGCCGGGCGGGACAGAACACTGAGCCCGGCGATCCGCCGCAAGTTCCCTCGCTTCAGCTCACGAAGGCGCGCTCGATGACGAAATCGCCCGGCGTCGTGGTGTTGCCTTCCTTGAAGCCGCGCTTCTCGCACAGGGCCTTGAGGTCGCGCAGCATCTCGGGGCTGCCGCAGATCATCACACGGTCTTCGGCCGGGTTCAGGGGCGGGATGCCCAGGTCCTTGGCGATCACGCCGTCGCCCAGCAACTGGGGAATGCGCCCCTGGTGCATGAAGGGCTCGCGCGTGACGGTGGGGTAGTACAGCAGCTTCTGCTGCACGGCCTCGCCCAGGAACTCGTCGTGCCGGAGCTGCTCGGTGATCAGCTCGCGGTAGGCCAGTTCCTTGACCTGGCGCACGCCATGCACCAGCACGACCTGCTCGAAGCGCTCGTAAGTTTCCGGATCGCGGATGACGCTCATGAAAGGAGCCAGACCGGTGCCCGTGCCCAGCAGGTACAGGCGCTTGGCCGGCAACAGGTAGTCGATCAGCAGGGTGCCGGTGGGCTTGCGGCCGACCACGATGCTGTCGCCGACCTGGATGTGCTGCAGGCGCGAGGTGAGCGGGCCGTCCTGCACCTTGATGCTGAGGAACTCGAGGTGGTCGGCCCAGTTCGGGCTGACGATGCTGTAGGCGCGCAGCAGCGGCTTGTCGTTCACCCGCAGGCCGATCATGGTGAAGTGGCCGTTGGAAAACCGCAGCGAGGTGTCGCGCGTGGTGGTGAAGCTGAACAGCCGATCGGTCCAGTGGTGAACGCTGAGCACGCGCTCTTCCAGAAATGCACTCATGAGAGATCCTGATGGGGTCGAACCCCGTATTGTAAAAAGTCGGGCTGGCCCCACCGGCAGGACGGGCACCGAAACCTTGCTACAGTGGCGGCCTGCCCGGACTGCCCCGGGGCCTTGCGCCCACCACGGCGAACTGCGCCGACGAACAAAGAGCCCGGATCATGCCGACGATTGGCCTGTTCGGGAACGAATTATTTCTTCAGTTCGTTATAACCAATCCATCTAACCCACACCTCCCAGGACGTTTTTCATGGCACGCACCGTTCATTGCATCAAGCTCGGCAAGGAAGCCGAAGGCCTCGACTTTCCGCCCTACCCGGGCGAAATGGGCAAGCGCCTGTACGAGAACGTGAGCAAGGAAGCCTGGGCCGCCTGGCTCAAGCACCAGACCATGTTGCTCAACGAAAACCGCCTGAACCTGGCCGATGCGCGCGCGCGCCAGTACCTGGCGCGCCAGATGGAGAAGCACTTCTTCGGTGAGGGCGCCGACGCCGCCGCCGGTTTTGTGCCGCCGCCCGCCGACGACAAGTGACCCGCCCGGGCGCGGCCCATGCCCTGGTGATCGGCGCCGGTCTGGCGGGGGCCGCCGTGTGCGCAGCGCTGGCGCGGCGCGGCTGGCGGCTCACGCTGGTCGATGCCGCCGCCGGCCCGGCGCACGGCGCCTCGGCCCTGCCGGTGGGCATGCTCAGCCCGCACGTCACCCGCGCGCCCACCCCGCTGTCTCGCCTGTCCACGCTGGGCATGGCCACCACCCGGGCCGAACTGCAGCGCCTGCTGCCCCAGGGACAGGGCTGGCAGGCCTGCGAGGTGGACAACCTGGGCCATGACCCCGGCCGCTGGCCGGCCGCGATGGTGCGGCCCGCCGCCCTGGTGCAGGCCTGGCTGGACGAGGCCGCTCACGCGACCGCACTGGACTGCCTCTGGCACACGCCCGTGCAGGCGCTGGCGCCCTCGGCGGCCGGCTGGCAGGCCCTGGACGCCCAGGGCCGCTGCGTGGCCGAAGCCCCGGTGGCGGTGGTCGCGGCGGCCTTTGGCAGCCACGCCCTGCTCGCGGGCCCGGCCGGCTGCCTGGACCCCGATGCCCTGCCCCTGCGCCCGGTCAAGGGCCAGATGAGCCTGGCGGCCCAGCACGGCACCCCGCTCGCCGAACGGCCGCAGCGGGACAACGGCGTCTACGTGCCCCTGTACGAGGACGCCGGGCTCCCGCCCGAATGGCCGGCGCGCATCTGGGCCATGGGCTCCACCTACGAACGCGGCGAGAACAGCACGCACCTGAGCGACCTCGCGCACGAGCGCAACGCCGCGAGCCTGGACACGGTCTGCCCGGCGGCGGCACAAGGCCTGCGGCAGGCCCTGCAACAAGGCCAGCTGCTGGGCTGGGCCCAGGTGCGCTGCGCTTCGCTGGACCGGCTGCCCCTGGTGGGCGCCGTGCCCGCCGGCGAAGCCCTGAAAGCCCACATGGCGGCGGCCGGCGCCCGGCGCGGTCGCGTACCCCTGGCAGATGTGCCGCGCCAGCCCGGGCTCTACCTGCTGGCTGCGCTGGGCTCGCGGGGCCTGACGCTGGCCGCCTGGTGTGCGAACCAGCTGGCGGCGGGCATGGCGGGTGAATCCACACCGCCGGCGGACGAGGACCTGCTGCGGGCGATCGATCCCGCGCGCTTCGCCTGGAAGCAGGCGCGGCGTCAGTAGCTCAGATCAGGTCCAGCCACTCGGACACCTGGCGCGGCTGGAACGGCCGCTCCAGCAGGGCCGTGATGCCCACGCGGTGTGCGTCGCGGCGCACCCGGCGGCGGCGCCACCAGCCCGCCAGCGGGCCGGCCAGTTCGGTCGTCGCCAGGGTCAGCGCCTGGGGATTGCGGGCCACGAAATGGCGCATCAGCGCCCACACGTCGATGCGGTGGTCGTCCAGGTTGAACACGCCACACACGTAGCGGTTGCGCTCCATGAGCTCCAGCGCGGTCTCGGTGTCGATCACTTCGTCAACATGGCCCACGCCGGCCAGCGCCAGGCGGGTGCGCAGGTAGGTCCCCTCCTGGTCCTCGGCCCCCACCACCAGGGCGCGCCGCACCAGGTCGGAGAGCTCGCCGGTGTCCATGTCGAGGTCGATGTCCAGCGGCGCCGGTGCGGTCACATCCAGATCGAGCAGGCCCGAATCGGCCTGGCGGGCGGCGAACACCAGGTCCAGGTCGTGCAGCACGGCGGCCCATTCGATCGGCCGGTCCAGCACCCGCCAGGCGTGCTCCGGGGCGTCCGGGCCGACCCAGATCAGGCGCTGCCCGGGTGGCATTTCCTTGGCGTGGGACAGCACGGCCTCCAGGCTTTCGCCATCCACCAGCGCCACCTGGGCCACCCCGGAAGGGATGACCGCCCCCGGCGGGGCCATGGGCACCCAGGGAGCGTAAGACAGCTCGCGCTCCTGCGACAGGCGAAACACGGTGTTGAGCGCATGGCGTTCCACGTCGGAAAAACCGACCACGCTGACCAGGATGCGCTGCTTTTGCATGGCGCGGATGTTACGCCCAGCAGACCGATGTGCGGTCGATGTTGTACGACAAGCGGGCATCCCGCGTGCGATTCGGCACATCACCTCTTTGCTTATTTCTGAATGACATATATCCATGAACAAAAAATCGTTTGGGATATATCGATGTCTCCCTACAGTCACGCCCATGCCTGACATCGCCATCATCCTGGCCGGATTCGCCGTGGGACTCATCGTGGGCCTCACGGGGGTCGGTGGCGGCTCGCTCATGACGCCCATCCTGATCTTCTTTTTCGGCGTCAAACCCTACCTCGCGGTCGGCACCGACCTGCTGTTCGCGGCCTTCACCAAGATGGGCGGCACGGTCAATCTGGCGCGGCAGAAGCTGGTGCCCTGGCGCGTGGTCGGCCAGCTGAGCGCGGGCAGCCTGCCCGCCGCGTTGCTGACCCTGCTGGTGCTGCGCCAGCTCGGTCCCACGAGCGCGGCGGTGCAATCGCTGATGACGAACACCCTGGGCGTGGCGCTCCTGCTGACGGCGGTGGCCATGCTGTACAAGGCGGCGCGCGGCAAACAGCTGCCGCGCCAACTCCCCGAAGGCCAGCTGGACAAGGCCACGCACGCGCGCCACTGGAGCCTGCCGGTGCTCTTCGGCGCGGTGATCGGCATGCTGGTCACGCTCACCTCGGTCGGTGCGGGCGCCATCGGGGTGTCCGTGCTGCTGTTGCTGTTCCCCCTGCTGCCGCTGCCGCGCATCGTGGCCGCCGACATCGCTTATGCCGTGCCGCTCACGCTGGTCGCCGGCCTGGGCCATGCCAGCCTGGGCTCGGTGGACTGGCCGCTGCTGGCCAAGCTGCTCGCCGGCTCGCTGCCCGGCATCTGGCTGGGCACGCGGCTGATGCGCCACACCCCCGAGCGCCTGGTGCGCTCGGCGCTGTCGCTGCTGCTGGCCTACGCCGGCACCAAGCTGATCGCTTTTTGATTCCTGAAGACCCACGAAGACGATGTACCAATATTCCGACTTTGACCGCCAGTTCGTGCACCTGCGCGCCGCCCAGTACCGGGACCAGCTGACCCGCTGGCAAGCCGGCACGCTGGGCGACGACGAGTTCAAGCCGCTGCGCCTGCAGAACGGCTGGTACGTGCAGCGCTTCGCGCCCATGCTGCGCGTGGCCGTGCCCTACGGCGAGATCTCCAGCCCGCAGCTGCGCGTGCTGGCGAAGATCGCGCGCGATTTCGACCACAAGGAAGAGCACGACGTCTCCAAGGCCAACGCCGGCCTCTCCGAAGTGCCCACCCTGCCCGACCGCTGCGGCCACTTCACCACGCGCCAGAACGTGCAGTACAACTGGATCCCGCTCTCGCGCTCGGCCGATGTGATGGACCTGCTGGCCAGCGTGGGCCTGCACGGCATCCAGACCAGCGGCAACTGCATCCGCAACATCACCACCGACGCGCTTGCCGGCATCGCGATCGACGAGGTCGCCGACCCGCGCCCCTTCGCCGAAATCCTGCGCCAGTGGAGCACGCTGCACCCCGAGTTCGCGTTCCTGCCGCGCAAGTTCAAGGTGGCCATCACCGGCGCGCGCGAAGACCGCGCCGCCACCCCCTGGCACGACGTGGGCCTTCGCCTGCTGCGCAACGTCGACGGCGACCTGGGCTTCCAGGTGCGCGTGGGCGGCGGCATGGGCCGCACGCCCATCATCGGCAGCGTGATCCGCGAGTTCCTGCCCTGGAACCAGATCCTCAACTACCTCGAAGCCGTGGTGCGCGCCTACAACCGCTTCGGCCGCCGCGACAACATCTACAAGGCCCGCATCAAGATCCTGGTGAAGGCCGAAGGCCAGGCCTTCACCGACCAGGTGGAAGCCGAGTACCGCGACATCCTCGAGAAGGACGGCGCGCCGCACACCATCAGCCAGGCCGAACTGGACCGCGTGAGCGCCTTCTTCGTGCCGCCGCAGCTCAACTGCGACCGCAAGAGCGCCGACGCCAAGATCGCGCACATCCTCAAGGCCGCGGCCGAGGACGACCTGGAGTTCAGCCGCTGGCTGCAGCAGAACGTCAAGCCGCACCAGAACCCCGACCTGCGCGCCGTCACGCTGTCCTTCAAGCGTTTCGGCCAGGCCCCCGGCGACGCCACGGGCGAGCAGTTGGAGCGCGCCGCCGAACTGGCCGAGCGCTTCTCGGCCGGCGAAGCCCGCGTGACGCACGAGCAGAACCTGCTGCTGCCCTGGGTGCGCTGCGACCAGTTGCCCGAGCTGTGGCGCGAGGCGCGCCGCCTGGGCCTGGCCAAGCCCAACATCGGCCTGCTCACCGACATGATCGCCTGCCCCGGCGGCGACTTCTGCGACCTCGCCAACGCGCGCTCGCTGCCGCTGGCACAGGCCATACTGGGCCGCTACAAGGACCTCGACGAGCTGCACGACCTGGGCGAGATCGACCTGCACATCAGCGGCTGCATCAACTCCTGCGGCCACCACCACAGCGGCCACATCGGCATCCTGGGCGTCGACAAGGACGGCCAGGAGTGGTACCAGGTCACGCTCGGCGGCTCGGACGGCACGCGCCTCTCCGGCGACGCCACGCCGGGCAAGGTGATCGGCCCGTCCTTCGCCGCCAGCGAAGTGCCCGACGTGATCGAAGCCCTGCTCGACACCTACCGCGCACAACGCACCGGCCAGGAGACCTTCGTGAACACCCTGCGCCGCACCGGTGCCGACCCGTTCAAGACCGCCGCCAACGCGGTGCGCACGAGCACGGCACGCGCCGCCGCCTGAGGAGAGACCGCATGAGCCAGAACCTTCAACTCTTCAGCGCTGACACCTTCGCTGCCACCGAAGCCGAGGCGCAACGCCTCTCGATCGCCAACGACGCCGATCCGCGCGAAGCCGAGCTGAGCGGCATCCGCGTGGTCGAGCTGCACTTCCCCAAGTTCAGCGATGGCCGCGCCTTCAGCCAGGCCTTCCTGCTGCGCCGCCGCCTGGGCTTCACCGGCGAGATCCGCGCCACCGGCGACGTGCTGATCGACCAGCTGGTGCAGATGCAGCGCAGCGGCTTCAGCCAGGCCGTGCTGCGCGCCGACCAGAACCTCGCCCATGGTGAAGCGCTGCTGAAGCACTACCCCGCCTTCTACCAGGGCGATGCGGTGCACACCGCGCCGCATTTCGCCGCCGCTGCCTGAACGTCAAAGCCACCGCCATGACCGCCATCGCTCTCTACAACCGCCCCTCGCCCGACTTTGCCGTCAAGGTCGAGCGCAGCATCGCGCTGCTGCGCGAGACGGCCGCCAACCACCCCAAGCTCACCCAGGCCTCCAGCCTGGGCGCCGAGGACATGGTGGTCACGCACCTGATGCACCTGGCCGGCATCGAGGCCAGCGTCTTCGTGCTGGAGACCGGCAAGCTGCACGCGGAAACGCTCGCGCTGATCCCGAAGATCGAGCAGCGTTACGGCATCAGCGTGCAGGTGTTCCGGCCCAAACAGGAATCGGTCATCCACTTCGTGCGCAAGAACGGCGAAGAGGCGATGTACCAGAGCATCGAACTGCGCAAGGCCTGCTGCGACATCCGCAAGATGGAGCCCCTGGCGCGCGCCCTGGCCGGCCAGGATGGCTGGATCACCGGCCTGCGCCGCGAACAATCCAACGCGCGCGCTGAAGTCGGTGAGATCGTGCAGGAGCCCGAGCGCATCAAGGTCAGCCCCATCGTCGAGTGGACCTGGGGCGATGTCTGGCACTTCATCGCCGAACACCAGCTCGACTACAACGCGCTGCACGACCAGTTCTTCCCCAGCATCGGCTGCGCGCCCTGCACGCGCGCCATCAGCGTCGGCGAGGACTTCCGCGCCGGCCGCTGGTGGTGGGAGCAGGAAAGCGCCAAGGAATGCGGCCTGCATGTGCAGCCCGCCGCCGAACCCCTCGTATCGTCTCTCGAACGGACCCACGCATGAACGCCCGCACCGAAACCGCCGTGATCCAGACCGCCCTGCAGCACGCCAGCGACCACCACCTGAGCAACGCCCACCTGGACGCGCTCGAAGAGGAAACCATCTTCATCCTGCGCGAGGTCGCCGCCGCCTTCGAGCGCCCCGCCCTGCTGTTCTCGGGTGGCAAGGACTCGCTGGTCATGCTCAAGTGCGCCGAGAAGGCCTTCGGCGCCGGCCGCATCCCCTACCCGCTGCTGATGATCGACACCGGCCACAACTTCCCCGAAGTGACCGATTTCCGTGACCTGCGCGCCAAGGAACTCGGTGCCGAACTGATCGTGCGCAGCGTCGAGGATTCGATGGCGCGCGGCACCGTGCGCCTGGCCCATCCGGGCGAGAGCCGCAACGTGCACCAGTCGGTCACGCTGCTGGAGGCCATCGAGGAATTCCGCTTCGACGCCCTGATCGGCGGCGCGCGCCGCGACGAGGAAAAGGCGCGCGCCAAGGAACGCATCTTCAGCCACCGCGACAGCTTCGGCCAGTGGCAACCCAAGGCGCAACGCCCCGAACTCTGGACGCTGTTCAACACCCGGATCCAGCCCGGCGAACACTTCCGCGTGTTCCCCATCAGCAACTGGACCGAGCTCGACGTGTGGCAGTACATCGCACGCGAGAACATCGCCCTGCCTTCGATCTACTACACGCACCAGCGCGAAGTGATCGACCGCCGCGGCCTGCTCGTGCCGGTCACCGAACTCACGCCGCCGCGCGACGGCGAAACCGTGGAAGTGCGCGACGTGCGCTTCCGCACCGTGGGCGACATCACCTGCACCTGCCCGGTGGAGAGCCTGGCCGCGACGGCCGACGACATCGTCATCGAGACGCTGGCCGCCGAGGTCAGCGAACGCGGCGCCACGCGCATGGACGACAAAACGTCCGATGCCTCCATGGAGAAGCGCAAAAAGGATGGGTACTTCTGATACCCCCGCGCCTGTGAACAGACATGTTTCGCCGAAAGACCGTTATGACCACCGCTGAACTCACTCCCACCGCCCAGGACACCCGCTCGGCCCTGCGCCTCATCACCTGCGGCAGCGTGGACGACGGCAAGAGCACGCTGATCGGCCGCCTGCTGGTCGACAGCAAGGCCGTGCTGCAGGACCACCTGGCCGGCGTGCAGCGCCACGGCCAGACCGACCTCGCTCTGCTGACCGATGGCCTGTCGGCCGAGCGCGAGCAAGGCATCACCATCGACGTGGCCTACCGCTACTTCAGCACCGAAGCGCGCAAGTTCATCATCGGCGACGCCCCCGGCCATGAGCAGTACACGCGCAACATGGTCACGGCCGCCTCCAGCGCCGACGCGGCCGTGGTGCTGGTGGACGCCACCAAGCTGAACTGGGCCGACGCGGCACTGCAACTGCTGCCCCAGACCCGCCGCCACAGCCTGCTGCTCAAGCTGCTGCGCGTGCCTTCGGTGGTGTTCGCCATCAACAAGCTCGACGCCGTCGAGGACAGCCGCACCGCCTTCACCCACATCGCCGCGGCGCTGCGGCAGTTTGCCGAGCAGGCCGGCATCCCGGTCACGGCCGTCGTGCCGGTGTCGGCCCTCAAGGGCTGGAACGTGGTGGACGCCAGCGAACAGGCCGGCTGGTGCGGCTACAGCGGCCCGACGCTGCTGGAAATCCTGGAAGGCCTGCCCGTCACGCCGGCCGACACCACGCTGCCCTTCGCCTTTGCGGTGCAGTGGGTGGAGAAGTTCAGCAGCTCCGCCGACACCTCGCAAGGTCGGCGCGTCTTCTGGGGCCGTGTGGCCACCGGTGGCGTGCAGCCGGGCCAGGCGGTGCGCATCATGCCCAACGGCCAGACCGCGACCGTCGCGCAGGTGCTCAACCACGTGCGCGAGCCGCAGGCCGTGCTGGCCGGCCACAGCGCCGGCATCGTGCTCGACCGCGAGGTCGACGTCTCGCGCGGCGATTGGCTGCTGGCGGTCGAGGAAGGCGAGGCACAAGGCGATCTGAGCGGCAGCCGCGAGATCCGCGCCACCGTGGCCTGGCTCGACGACGAGACCCTGGTGCCAGGCCGCGTGTACTGGGCGTTGCACGGCCATCGCTGGGTCAAGGCCAAGATCAAGCGCATCGTGCACCGCCTGGACATCCACACACTGGCCGAAGAAGAAGCCCACCAGCTCGAGCCGAACGCCATCGGCCACATCGAACTCGCGCTGCAGGAGCCGCTGGCCACCTTGCCTTTCGAGCGCTCGCGCACCCTCGGGTCGCTGGTGCTGGTGGACACCGCCAGCCACCGCACCTCAGGCGCCTTGCTGGTGCTCTGAAAGCCCCTCCGTTCTTAACGCGTACCCGGGCAAGGGGCTTGCGCCCGCCCGGGGCTCTGGGAAACCCTAAAATCCGGGGTTCTACCGATTCCCATCATCACCATGACCCACGTTGTCACCGAAGCCTGCATCCGCTGCAAATACACCGATTGTGTGGACGTCTGTCCCGTGGACTGTTTCCGCGAAGGCCCGAACTTCCTGACGATCGACCCGGATGAATGCATCGACTGCGCGGTGTGCATTCCCGAGTGCCCGGTGAGTGCGATCTACGCCGAGGAAGACCTGCCCAAGGACCAGCAGCACATGACCGGGCTCAACGCCGAGCTCGCCCGCCTGCCGGGCTGGAAGAGCATCACCAAGCGCAAGGATCCGCTGCCCGACCACGACGAGTGGAAAGACCGCACCGGCAAGCTGTCGGAGCTGGTTCGCTGAACGTGGCATGACCATCGCCAACACGCCCGACGGCACCATCGAAACGGATGCCGTCATCGTGGGCGCGGGCCCGGTCGGCCTGTTCCAGGTCTTTGAACTGGGGCTTCTGGAGATCCAGGCGCACGTGATCGATGCGCTCCCCTACCCCGGCGGCCAGCCGGCGGAGCTGTACCCGGACAAGCCCATCTACGACATCCCGGCCATCCCGGTGTGCACCGGGCAGGAACTGGTCGATCGGCTGCTGGGGCAGATCAAGCCCTTCGGCGCCAGCTTCCACCTGGGCCAGGAAGTCAGCACCGTGCAACCGCAGGAGGACGGCCGCTTCTTCGTCGCCACCTCACAAGGCACGCAATTTCTCACCAGGACACTGTTCATCGCCGCCGGCGTGGGCGCCTTCCAGCCGCGCAAGCTTCAGGTCGAAGGGCTGGAAGCGTTCGAGGACACCCAGCTGTTCTACCGGGTCAGAAACCCGGCCGACTTCGCGGGCAAGCACCTGGTCATCATCGGCGGCGGTGATTCGGCGCTCGACTGGGCCTTGAACTTCGCGGCCGACGGCCCGCATCGGGCGGCCAGCGTGATCCTCCTCCACCGCCGTGACGGCTTTCAGGCCGCGCCCGCCAGCGTGGCCAGGATGCGCGAACTCTGCGAACGCCAGAAGATGCAATTCATCGTGGGCCAGACCACGGGTTTTGAAGCAAGCGAAGGCCGCCTCACGGGCTTGAAAGTCACAGGCCCTGATGACGTGACCCGCGTGGTGCCGCTGGATGCCTTGCTGGTGTTCTTCGGCCTTTCGCCCAAGCTCGGCCCGATCGCCGACTGGGGCCTGGACATCGAGCGCAAGCAACTGGTGGTGGACACCGAGAAGTTCTCGACCAGCATCCCCGGCATCTTCGCGGTGGGCGACATCAACACCTACCCCGGCAAGAAGAAGCTCATCCTTTCCGGGTTCCACGAGTGCGCTCTGGCGGCCTTCGGAGCCGCGCCCTTCATCTTCCCCGACAGGAAGGTGACGCTGCAGTACACCACCAGCAGCACCAAGTTGCACAAGGTGCTGGGTGTTGATTCGCCGACGATCGACTGAGTCCGTGTCGTTGACGACAACACAAGCGAAGCAGCAAAGAAAAAGGCCTTCCGAAGAAGGCCTTTGTCTATTTGTCTGTCTGGCTCCCCGACCTGGACTCGAACCAGGGACCTGCGGATTAACAGTCCGTCGCTCTACCGACTGAGCTATCAGGGAACAGCCTTGAATTATAGCGTCATTTTTTTCGTTTTTCCATGACACGCTTCATCTTCGTCATCAAACCGATTTTCTGGCTGAGTGTCGCGGTGCTCACTGTGGCCTCCATCGTCCCCGTGACCTTGCTTCCACCGCAAACCGTGGACGTGTGGGACAAGGCCCAACATGCGTTCGGATTCGCCTGGCTGGCCTTCCTCGGTCTGTTGTCGTATCCGCATCGCCCGACCGTTGTCGCGGCATCGCTGCTGGCGCACGGCGCGGCCATCGAACTGGCGCAGGCCGCCACAGGCTGGCGCTACGGCGAGTGGCTGGACCTCACCGCCGACGGTGTGGGCATCCTGCTGGGCACGCTGGCCTGGTGGCTGCTTCGTCGGATCGGCCGCCCCACCACCTTGAAACCTCAGGGCCGCCGCGCACAATAGTGTCATGTCACACACCCCGCCCAACCGCGCACTGCCGTGGCTCGAGCCTGGCCAGGCATTTCCTTCCGTGGAAGCGGCCTGGAGCGCCACGGACCCTGCGCCCGGCCTCCTTGCGGCAGGTGGGGTGCTTGACGTGCCCACGCTGGTCGCTGCGTACTCGCGCGGCATCTTCCCCTGGTACAGCGCCGGCCAGCCCATCCTGTGGTGGAGCACCGACCCTCGCATGGTGCTGGAGACAGGCAGCTTCCGCTTGCACCGATCGCTGCGCAAGACCCTCAACAAGCTGCTGCGCGAGCAACGCCTGGAGATCCGCTTCGACCACGATTTCGAGCGCGTCATCCGCGCCTGCGCGCACACCCCGCGCGACGGCCAGAACGGCACCTGGATCCTGCCGGCCATGGTGGAGGCCTACGCCCGCCTTCACCACGCAGGCATCGCCCACAGCGTGGAGACCTGGCTCGACGGCGAGCTGGCCGGTGGGCTTTACTGCGTCAACCTGGGGGCCATGGTGTACGGCGAGTCGATGTTCAGCCGCCGCAGCGACGCCTCCAAACTCGCGCTGGCCGCGCTGATCGCTTTCTGCCGGGCCCACGCCCTGCCCCTGATCGACTGCCAGCAGAACACCGGCCACCTGGCCTCGCTGGGTGGTCAGCTCATGCCCCGCGACGCGTTCTGCCGCCACATCCGGATGGCCCTGCCCCACCC
>NZ_JBWKZH010000086.1:0-20651 GCF_059424305.1 Hydrogenophaga sp. GW456-12-10-14-TSB4
CCCCCACCACCCTGTCCTGACCTGGAGTTGCCCCATGAACCACATTCGCCGACTTTCCCTCCTGGCCTGCGCGCTGGGCCTGCTGAGCACCGCCGCACCGGTGATGGCGCAAGGTGCGTACCCCGACAGACCCGTCAAGGTCATGGTGGCGCTGCCGGCTGGCGGCGGCGTGGACATGATCGCCCGCCTGGTGGGCCAGAAGCTGGCGGCCGTCACCGGCCAGCCCTTCGTGGTGGACAACCGGGCCGGCGCTTCCGGTCGCATCGGCCTGCCCGTGGTGGCCAAGGCGCCGCCGGACGGTTACATGCTGATGGCGTCGCCCGCCTCGTTCCTGACCACCAACAAGCACATCTTCAAGGAGATGCCCTACGACGCGGAGACCGACTTCGCGCCGATCACCAAGCTGGCCAACCAGGCCATGGTGCTGGTGGTCCGGGACCAGCGCAAATACGCCACGGTCGGTGCCGTGGTGGCCGCAGCCAAGGACAAGCCCGAGTCCGTCAACTACGCCTCGTCGGGCGACGGCAGCCCGCAGCACCTGGCGGCGCTGATGTTCGAGACCGGCACCAAGGTGCGCATGACGCACGTTCCCTACAAAGGGGGCGCGCTGGCGATCAATGACCTGCTGGGCGGCAATGTGGACATTCTGTTCGCGCCGTTGCCTGAGGCGCTGCCGCATGTGAAGGCCGGCAAGCTGGTGGCACTGGGCATCATGTCCGAGCAGCGCTCGCCACTGATCCCGGACGTGCCGACCATGCGCGAAGCCGGCATTCCCAACATGGAGTTCCAGACCTGGATCGGCATGCTGGCGCCGGCCCGCACACCGCGTCCCATCGTCGAGCAGCTGAACCGCCAGATCCACGCCATCCTGGCCAGCGAGGAAGTTCGGAACCAATTGCGCGATGCCGGCATGGACGTGGCGCCGACCACGCCTGAGCAGTTCGGCAAGACGATTGCGGAGGAGAGCCGCCTGCATGCCAGACTCGTGAAGGCCGCGGGATTGCAGCCTCAATGAAGACAAGAAAAAGCCCGGCCACCATGAAGGTGGACGGGCCCAAGCTGTAGATCTGCAAGGAGACAACAACAGCAACTGCTGGGTGCCACACGCCGCATGGTGTGTGGCCTGGCGCCATTGTACTGTATGTGAATACAGTATTTTGCTGCCACCTGATTCAAGGTGCTCGATTTTCAGCCGATGAACAGCTACCCCGGGCTGTACGACCGGGTGGCAATGCTGCATCGACAAAAGAGGATCGAGTTCATGAACATGCTCAAGCATGGAGGGCGCCTGGCGCGTCTATGGAGCGGGCTGTTGCTCGCCGGGGCGGGGTGGATGGCCTTCAGTGCGTCGGCGATGGCTGCTTCGGTGACCATTTCCGGCCATGCGGAAGCGGCGGCGGCCACCACCGTCACGCCCAATATCGCAGGGGGGCAGAACACGAACTTCACCTCGTGCAACACCGGCCCGTGGAACTACAAGCTGTACACCTTCACGGTGGATGCCACCGGCACCTACACGGCGAGCGTGGTCACGGGGGCGACGCTGAACACCACCTTTTTCCTGCAGGGGACGTACACCCCTTCGATCACGCCGTGCGCGCCGTCCGTGTATTCGCGCTTCCTGGTCTCCTCGCTCGCCACCGGCTCACCGCGCACCGCCACCTTCACCGGCATCGGCCTGACCCTGCAAGCCGGCGTGCAATACAGCGTGCTGATCGCTTTCGACTTCCCCACCGTTGGCTCGCAGCCTTTCACGCTGAACATGAGCGGCCCCGGCTGCATCGCCATCGGCACCCATACCTGCAACGATCCGAACAGGAACGCGGAGGTGATCGGCCTGGTCTCCGCGCAAGCCGATGCCGCGCAGCGTTTTGCCGCCGCGCAGACGGTCAACGTCCAGAGCCGGCTGGAGAGCCTGCACCGGCGCAAGCCGGCATCGACCGAAAAAACCGGCACCTTCGCCCCAGGTGATGTGCAAGGGCGTGCGGGCCTCGCCCATGACGGCGGTTCCGGCATGGGTGGTGCGATGGCGGGAAGCCATCCGCGCCCGTTGCCCCTGGGCATGCAGGGTGCACCCGATCCGCGGGTGGCGCAGACATCCGGCTCGGTGCCGCTGTCCGGCATCCCGCTGAACGGCACGCGGCAGAACGCGATGGGGATGGGGGTCGACCTCTGGAGCGCGGGCGTTGTCAACCTCGGCAAGCAGGGCAGCACGGATTCGCACTTCAGCACCGCTGGCATCACGGTTGGCGCCGACAAGCGCTACAGCGACAAGCTGGTGCTGGGCGTGGGCAGCGGCTTTGCCCACGACCGCCAGAAGGTCGGCGGCAACGGCACGCGCAACACGGGTGAAAGCTACTCGCTGAGCGTCTACGGCAGCTACCAGCCGGCCGACGGCTTCTTCATCGACGGCCTGCTCGGCTACGGCAGCCTGCGCTTCGATGCGCGGCGCTTCGTGACCGAGAACGGCTTGTTGGCTTCCTCCAAGCGCTCGGGCTCGCAATGGTTCGCCTCGCTCGCCGGTGGCTACGACCACGAGTTCGAGTACGGCGGCAGGAAGGTGTTGATTGCCCCGTACACCCGTCTGGACCTCGCCCGGACCCGATTGAACGGAGCCACCGAAAGCGGCGGCGGCCAGTTCGATCTGAGCTATTCGGCGCAACACATTCCCACCACCAGCCTGGCCTTCGGCGTGCGCGGCGAAACCACGGTGTTCCTGAGCAGCGGCACCGTCGCGCGGCCTTACTTCCGCGCCGAATACCTGCACGACTTCGCCAGGACCGGCGTCGCGCAGATGAGCTTTGTCAACCGACTGCCCGGGGTGGTCTACCAGATCGACAGCACCCGCCTCAACAGCAACACCGCCCGCCTGGCGCTGGGCAGCAGCTATCAGTTCCGCAAGGCCGTTGTGCTCGACTTTTACTACCAGTACAGCTACACCGGCACCACCAAGACCAAGGCCGATACCTTGGCGGTGATGGTGAGCAAGACCTACTGAGGCAGGCCGCACACCAAAGCCACGGCGGAGCAGGTCAAAAGCCACAGCGTCGGGTCTTGTCCTTCCTGCGCTAGCAAGGCGGTCATCGACCAGAAGCAGGCATTGATTCAAATAGGAATCGCATGACATCAGAAGGACAAGAGAGGCTCGACGCTTGGTATGACGGCAGTGCCATCTGCGTCGTTGCAATTGGCTCTCACGGTGATCCACTGGACCTCGCAGAACATGAAGTCGAAGCATTCATTGAAAAGCTTCAACAGTGCCTGCGCGACGCGAGGGACTCAGAAAAGAAATGAGGTGCCGGGAAAGGTGAAAATTTCCGCTCAGGGCCCGAAGCGGACGCTCCTTCAGTTCCAGTTCGCTTTGCCCTTCGCGCCAGAATTTCTGGGTACTCATGCGAATGTCAGCTTTGGCCGATTGCAGTCAACTAGCAGTCAAAGCCATGGTTCTTGCGGTAGTAGTCGGCTTGTTCAGCCGGGACCTTCTTGAACATGGCACACACGGTGAAGCTCCCCACTTGCCGACCGTTCTGCACGTACCCCCAGTCCGAAATTTCGTCCCGTTTGAAGCGGACGATTTGTCCGCCCCTGACATTTTTGACCAGTCTGGGTTCGTTGGCGAGAACGCCTGCAAATGCCTGGGCTTCGACGCGAAACGGAGAAACCCAAAAATGCTCTACCGCGTCACCGTCGCGAATCATCACCTTGAGCTTGTACCCATCCGTCCCAGGACGCGGCGCTGAGGCAAGCACCAGGAAGTCGCTCAATGTGCTCCGTGCATGTCGAATGGCGGCGACCATGTCCGGATCGGTGGTTCCCACCAGCACGACTTCGTTTGTGTCACGCGCTTGCGCGTTGATCGCGACGGACAAACCCATCGCGAGCCACAAGAAAGCCGCAACAGCCCTCAAGATCGGTAGTCTCATTTCTGCCCTCCATGAAATACTGACGCGAACTCTGTACTGATGTCCGCTTCTGGCCGTCGATGGCCATCAAAATGCCATTGTTGATCATCGAACCCAATGTCCCACGACGTATGGTCCGGCCCCGTTTGCAAAGCGTCCAATCTGACGAATTCAAACGAGTTGGTTGGTGGTGCCATGGGAATCGTCGTTGTGGCCTGGCAGATGAGCCAGGCCTCGCCGTTCTTCGCATCAAGGCTTCTTGCTTTTTGGGGGCCGCTCACCGTGGACCATTTCGACTCGAAAGCCGAGGCTCAAGCCTGCGTGCGAAAGGCCAGCTACGCAGTGCGCTGATGCCGACGCCCGCATCACCTCACTCGCAGAGCCGAACGGGGTTTGAGCGCGAAAAAAACAAGGGCCCCGTCGGGGCCCTTGTTCTGTGATCCGCTCGCGCGCTCAGTCCGCCTTCAGTTTGACGGCCTGAAACACCCGCTGCAGCCGCTGCGCCTCGGCGTTGTAGAAGGTCTGTGCCTGTTTCAGCGGCATGGCGCGCGTGAGCGCCACGCCGCCGGCTTCGCGCGTGTACGCACCGAACTCCGGCCCTTGCAGCGCGGTGTCGATGGCCTTGTTCGTCGCCGCCACCACGTCGGCGGGCGTCTGGCGTGGCAGGAAGACGCCGGTCCACACGGTGTAGACGAAGTCCTTCAGGCTGGCGTCGATCTCGCTCAGGCGCGGCAGGCCGGCCACGGTCTTGTCGGCCGTGTGGGCCAGGGCGCGCAGCGTGCCGGCTTCGATCAGTTTGGCGGTGCTGCCGGCCATGGGCAGGAAGGCCACGTCCACCTGGCCGCCGATGAGGTCGTTCACCGCCGGTGCCAGGCCCTTGTAGGGCACGTGCATGAGCTGCTGGGTGCCGGTGAGCATCTTGAAGTGCTCGCCCATGAGGTGGTAGAGCGTGCCGCTGCCCGGCGTGGCGTAGGTCAGGGCTTTGTTGGACGGGTTCTTCAGGTAGTCCAGCAGGGCCTGCGCCGAGTTGATCTGCAGGCTGGGTCGCACCACCAGCGCGATGTTGGTGTACGAGAGCTGCGACACGAGCACGAGGTCGTCGGGCTTGTAGCGCACGCTGGGCATGGTGAGCGGCGGCAGGATGGGTTCGGCCACGGTGGTGAGCAGCATGGTGTGGCCGTCGGCCGGCGCGGCCAGCACCTTGCCCACGCCCATGGCGCCGCCGACGCCGGCGAAGTTTTCCACGATGACGGTTTCACCCAGGGCTTTCTGCATCAGCGGCTGCATCACGCGCGCGACCATGTCGGCCGGGCCGCCGGCCGGGAAGGGCACGACGACGGAGATGCGGCGCGCAGGGAAGCCGGCGCCTTGCGCGTGGGCCAGCGGGGCAACGAGGGTGCCGAAGGCCGGCGCCAGGGCAGCGGCCAGCAAGGAACGGCGAGCGATCTTCTTCATGGTGTCTTGTCTCCTGTGTTGTGTCGTGATCAGGCGGCGGCCTTGGCGGGCGGCGTCGCGGGGCGGTGCTGTTTGCTCTGGTCGATGCGGTAGAGGCGCGTGGCGTTGCCGCCAAGGATGAGTTCCAGCGCGTGGTCCGGGATCTCGGGCATGTCGAGCGCGCGGGCGTGTTCGTTGATGTTCTGCACGGTTTTGTGGAAGGTCCACATGAAGGGATTCTCGGAGCCGTAGAGCAGGCGCTCCCAGGGGTTGACGCAGCCGAAGTCGTGGATCAGCTGGTAGACGGTGCGCGGATGGTAGAAGCCCAGCGCGCTCAGGTCGGCGTGGAAGCTGGGGTTGCGCGCGACCACGCCCATGGCTTCGGCGGCGTAGGGGTAGCCCAGGTGGCAGATGACCACCTTCATCTTGGGGAAGCGCTGGCCCACTTCGTCGAGCAGCCAGGGTTGCTGCAGCTTCATGTCGGCGCCGCAGACGGGCGTGAAGCCCATGTGGAAGTGCACCGGCACGCCGAGCGCCGAGGCGGCTTCGTACAGCGGTTCGCAGGCCTTGTCGCGCGGGTCGAAGTGCGCATACGTGGGGTAGAGCTTGATGCCGCGGAAGTCGTGCTCGCGCACGCAGCGCTCGAGCTCGTCGGCGGCGCCCCAGGGGTCGATGATGGGGTCGGCGCTGCAGATGCCGATGAGCCGGCCCTTGGAGGCCTTCACTTGTTGCGCCACGAATTCGTTGGGCACGTTGTAGGGGCGCTGTTCGGGCGGGAGCACGCGGTTCCAGTTGCCGGCGAGCACGCAGCACACGTCGATGCCGACCTCGTCCATCACGTGCACGAGCATCTCGCCGTCGCGGCGCTCGGACTTCACCTCGGTGCTGTGGTACCGGAAGCCGCGGTCGCTCCAGTTCTTGCGCAGCTCGCTGTAGATGTGCTGCGAGACGTGAACACCCGGCTGGCCCAGGTGGATGTGGTTGTCGACGACGAACATGCGGTCTCCTGTTTGATGTTGGGCCGAAGTGTAGTCATCGAATAGTTTGATGTCAAACTAATAGACGGAGAATGATTTCAAGGCGACGTGCTATCCTGCGGGCCGTCCATGGCCGATTGCTCCCCCCCTTCCTCTCCCGCGCTCGACGCTTATGTCGGGTACCACCTCCGAAGAGCGCACAACCAGGCGCTGCGCCGGCTGGATCTTGCGTTGGGCAAGCTGCAGCTCACCACGGCCATGTACGGCGTGCTGGAGCTGTTGAGTTGCAATGTGGAGCTGCCGCAGGGGCAGCTGGCGAAGGGGGTGGGGCTGACGAACCCGTCGATGGTGCCGCTGGCGGACAAGCTGGCTGAGCGCGGCCTGATCGATCGCACGCGCCAGGCGCACGACCGCCGCACGGTGTACCTGAAGCTCACGCCCGAGGGGCGCAAGTGCTGGAGCCGCGCCGCGCGCGTGGTGCGCGAGCACGAGGCGGCGTTGCGCGCTGCGCTCTCTGATGCCGAGACTGCCGAGTTGATCCGGCTGCTGGGCAAGATCACCGGGGAGTGAGACCCCGGCGCCTTAGCGCCCTTGTTGATGGTTTTTGGCAAGCCGATGTTCTCGAATACGATGTTGGCAACCTGCCATATGCGGGCAGCCTCATGCGGCAGAACCCATGCGCCGCCTACCCTGCATCTGCCCTATGACACCAACTGTTTTCCTGCGTTTTTGCGCCCTCGTTGTCCTGGTTGCACTCGCTGGCTGCGCCTCTTCACCCGAAGATGTCCGTCGCTCGGCTGCGGGCAAGGTGGATTTCGAGATAGAGAGGCCGCTGGCGGTGGTCTTTGAAGAAATCGCGACGAAAGCAAGGCAGTGCATCCCCAAAGATGGGCCTGACAGTTTTCCTGGTGTGAAGATTCAATGGATTGTCCAGACCCAGATGGCCACCGATCAGAGCAGCGGACAGATTCTCTTTTTGAACCGTCACACCGGCATGGAGAACCACTTCATGGTCAGCGACTTCGTTTCCATCGGCGCCACCAGGACTCGGATCACCACGCACTATCGGCATTCACCCTGGGCGCAAGCGGCGAACAACGTGAAGGGGTGGGTGACCGGTGGTTCTCAATCTTGCTGGTTGAAGAGCTGAAGGAGGCCTTTTGCAGACGACAGGGACAGCTCGACTTCATCGTCTGCCTGGAGTCCGCTGGCATGGTGCTTCCGGTGGTGATCGCTGTGGGAGCGGTCGCTACCGCGCACGATTCAGGGTCGGGTTGAGCACAGGAGCCGAACTTCGAGAGGGGCAAAGATGAGGATCTCTGTTGTTGGTGCACACCTTCCGCGCCTCACGCCACATCGAATGTCGAAGTGGATAGACGACGCAGTCAAAGAATTTCAAGAGGTTTTGACTGAGCTTGTGGAAGGTGGGAGGTCGACATCTTGGACGCTGGATGAAATTGCCCTGCGAGCCGAAGAACTACCCGATGAATACACGCGCGCGATGAGCCGCGTGGCACTCTTTGAGGTACTTGTGGAGCAGTCGAACGAGGTCTTCGAATTCCTTCAGTTCAGCGAGTTGCGAACAACCTCCGTTGCGTGGGAGCCAGTTGTGCTGACCGGCGATGGTGAGAGCAGACTAGAGACAACGGATGCCTACTCCACCGACTTGACGACGTTTCGCGCTGCCTTCTATATCCACGATTGGCCGGAGGGCGGCGCTCTGGTTGGACCCACAGGGCCACTTCCTCTGCCGCAGTTCACGCCTGTGCCCGAGCGGTTGTGGAAATTGGCACCGTATGTTCTGCTGGACTGACCGGTAGGCCACCGCTCGCTCAGACCTGTTCGGCCGCGATCGGGTTGCGCAGCACGCCCAGCGCATCCACCTCCACCTCCACCACATCGCCCGGCTGCATGAAGAGCGGCGGCTGGCGCTTGAAGCCCACGCCGCCCGGTGTGCCGGTGACGATGACGTCGCCCGCTTCGAGTTCGGTGAAGGCGCTGATGTGCGCGATGAGCGAAGGGATGCTGTGGATCAGCAGGTCGGTGGTGGAGCGCTGCACTTCCACGCCGTTGAGCCGGGTCACCAGGGTCATGATCTGGCCGGGGCGGATCTCGTCGGCGGTGACCATCCAGGGGCCGAAGGCGCCGGTGCGCGCGAAGTTCTTGCCGGCGGTCCACTGCGAGGTGGCGGTCTGCCAGTCGCGGATGCTGGCGTCGTTGTAGCAGGCGTAGCCGGCCACGTGCGCCCAGGCCGCGCTGTCGGCGATGCGGCGCCCGGGCTTGCCGATGATGACGGCGATCTCGCCCTCGAAGTCGAGCGCGGTGGACTCGGGCGGCACGAGGATGGCCTGGCCGTGCCCGGCCTGCGAGTTGGCCACGCGCAGGAACAGCGTGGGCGCTTGTGTGACCTGCCGGCCGGTCTCGGCCACGTGGTCGGCGTAGTTGAGGCCGACGCAGACGATCTTGGCCGGCCGGCCGATCACGGGCAGGAACTCGACGGCATTGAGCGGGATGCGCTCGGTGAGGGTGCGCGCCAGGGCGGCGGCCTGTTCAAGCAGGTCTTGTGCGATGACGGACTGGAGGTCGGGCGCGAGCGCGCCCATGGCCGGGCGCAGGTCCACGAGGTGCTGGTCGTCGATCACGGCGCCGTAGGTGGCGACACCGTTGTGCAGGAAGCTGGCGAATTTCAAGAGAGGCCTTCTGTGTGGGGTGGTCAGTTCAGTGGGACGCCGGCGGCGTCGATGGCGCGCTTCCAGTAGGTGAATTCGGCCTTCCAGAAGTCGCCCATGGCTTTGGCGTCCATGGGGTCGGGCACGGCGCCGAGTTCGGTGAGCGTGCGCACCACCTCGGGCCGCGCGCAGGCTTCGAGCGTGGCTTTTTCGAGCTGGGCGACGATGTCGCGCGGCGTGCCGGCGCGCGTGAACACACCGAACCAGCTGGAATTGGAGAAGCCTTTGACGCCCGCTTCGGCGAAGGTGGGCACGTCGGGCAGGGCGGGGGAGCGCTGGTCGGTGGAGACGCCCAGGGCGCGCACCTGGCCGGAACGGATGGGACCGATGACGCCGGTGATGTTGTCCAGCACCGCGACGATGTTGCCGCCCATGAGGTCCTGGATGGCAGCGGCCGCGCCTTTGTAGGGCACGTGTTCCATGGCGAAGTCGCCGTCGCGCTTGAGCAGTTCGCCGGTGAGGTGCATCACGCTGCCGGTGCCGCCCGTGCCGTAGCTGGCGCGCGTGGGGTTGGCGCGGGCCCAGGCGGCGAATTCCTTGAGGTTGCGGGCCGGGATGTCCTTGTTGACGATGAGCACGTTGGGCAGCTTGGCCACCATGGCCACGGGCTGGAAGGCGCCGACCGGGTCGTAGGTGAGCGTCTTGGCCTGGGTGATGGGGGTGAGCACCGCCGAGGTGACGATGTTGGAGAGCAGGGTGTAGCCGTCGGGGGCGGAGCGGGCCACGTCGGCCGCGCCGATGGCACCGGCCGCACCGCCCTTGTTGTCGACCACCACGGTGCCCTTGAGCACTTCGCCCAGGTGCTTGGCGACGAGGCGGGCAACGATGTCGGTGGAGCCGCCGGCCGGGTAGGGCACCACCATGCGGATGGGGCGGTCGGGATAGCCGGCGGCGCGGGCCAGGCCACTGCCCATCAGGGCGGCCAGGGCCGTGCCACCGGCAACGACGCTGCGGCGGGTGAGACCATTCGAGGGGTGTGCGTTCATGGAGCTTCTCCTGGTGGGGCGGGGTGGTGGTGGGGTGTGCTCAACGCAGCGACTGGCGCAGGTGGCGGATGGCGTCGCCCTGGCGGCCGATCCAGGTGTCGTCGAGCGCGCGCGCGCGGCGGATCAGTTCCTCGAACACGCCGATGCCGCTGAGGCGACCGAACACGTGGCCGTGGATGGAGGGGTTGAGGCGCACCGCACCGGGCTCGTGGTGCTGCACGAAGTCGAGCCAGTCGTCGAACAGCTCCAGCATCTGGCGCGGCGCGTTGCCGTAGCGGATGGCGTGCGGCGTGTCGTTCATCTCCATGCCGCCGGGGAAGGCCGCGATCTCCTTGTCGTCGAAGCGCACCAGGTAGGGCAGGTCGTCGTTCATGGTGTCGCCGTGCCACTCGTAGCCTTCTTCGGCGAGCAGGCGCGCGGTGCGCACGCTGGGCGAGGCGCGCGGGCTGATCCAGCCCACGGGGCGCACGCCGCAGACTTTTTCCAGCAGGTCGGTGGTGCGGCGGATGTTGGCGCGCTCGGCGGCTTCGTCGAGGTAGGCCGGGATCACGTCCATGCCCCAGGAGTGCGCCACGATTTCATGGCCGGCGTCGGCGATGCGGCGCAGCGTCTGCGGGTAGCGCTCGGCCAGCACGCCGCAGACCAGCATGCTGGTCTGGATCTGCTGGCGCTCCAGCACGTCGAGGATGCGGTGGATGCCGCGCCGGATGCCGTACTCGACCCAGCCGAGCGCGTTCAGGTCGGGCGTGCCGGGCTTGAGCGGGTTGCCCATGGGGCCGAAGCCCGGCCACTGGTCGTCGGACCAGCCTTCCAGCGCGACGCGAAAGAAGATGCCGAGGCGTTGGCCGCCGGGCCAGCGGAAATCGGCGGGGGGCAGGGTTTCGATGGCATCGGCGTGCACGTCGAGTTTCTGAGGCATTCGGGGCTCCGGGTTCCAACCGCAAGGCGCCAGTGCCTTGCCTGATGGAGCCCGAGCTTACGGAGTCGACTGTGCAACCACAAACGACTTCTTTTGCACGCAGCGTTGATCTGCGCGCAACGCTTCACGCGCCGCTTCAGAGCGCCGCGCGCCCCACTTCGGTGAGGTGCTTGAGGAAGGCCGCCGAGGCCACGGGCAGCTTGCGCTCGGAGAGCACGCAGACGTCGATGCCGCCCTGGCAGAGCAGCGCGTCGTCCAGCGGCACGCCCACCAGCTGCTCCATGGCCAGCTCGTTGCGGATGGACATGTGCGAGAGCAGGGTGATGCCGCCGCCGTTGCGCGCGAAGCCGCGCAGCACCGCGAGCGAGTTGGCTTCCAGCGCTGGCGTGATGTGGACCTTGGACATGTGGCTCTGCAGGTCGATCAGGCGGCGCACGCCGAAGCTGTTGTCGGGCAGGGCCAGGCGCTGGCCGGCGATCTGCGACAGCGTGAGGCTCTTGCGCCGCGCCAGCGCGTGGGTCGGTGCCATCACGGCGAGCAGGGGCGCGTGCAGGTGCAGGGCCGAGTGCATTTCGGCCTTGGGCTGCAGGTTGAAGACCAGGCCGATGTCGGCCTCGCCGCTGGCGATGCCGTTCTCCACCGCACCGGTGCCGGTGATGCGCAGGGAGAAGGTGATGTTGGGGTAGGCGTCCTGGAACTGGGCGATGGCGGGGGCCAGGAAGTCCGAGGCGTAGCCCTCCACCGAGAGCAGCGACACATGGCCGCGGTGCAGGTTCTGCAGCGCGTCCAGCTCGGAGCGCATGCGCTCGATGCCGTTGAGCGCGTCGCGCACGTGGTTCAGGTAGACCTTGCCGGCGGCGGTCAGCACCATGCCGCGCGCGCGCCGCTCGAACAGGGTGACGCCCAGGTCTTCCTCCAGCTTCTGCAGCTCGCGGCTGAGCGCGGAGGGCGTGACGAAGAGCCGCTCGGCGGCAGCGCGGATGGAGCCGCTTTGCGCCACTTCGAGGTAGCGCAGCAGGGAGGTCTGCAGGATCATGCGGCGATTCTAGGATATGTGTTGCGAAAATGGCAACTCATTGTTCAAAACAAATCGTTTGTTGCGACGCCAAACGGCAGGCACATTTGCGTTTCCAACGTTTTTCCGCACACAGGAGTTCCCATGACCAAACAAGTGATCTACAGCCCCAAGGTGACCCGCACGAAGGCGCCCCACGCCCACGCCGTGCGCACCGGCAACCTCGTGTTCGTCTCCGGTTGCCCGGCCTACCACGGCGAGATGCAGCTGGCCAAGGGCGACTTCACCGCGCAGATGCGCCAGTGCATGACCAACCTGCAGAACATCCTGGAAGAGGCCGGCTCGTCGCTGGCCCAGGTGGTGAAGGTCAATGTGTTCCTGGACCGCCGCGCCGACTTCGACGAGATGAACGAGATCTACCGCGAGTTCTTCGGCAACGACCCGCAGACCTGGCCGGCGCGCACCACCGTCGAAGCCCGCCTGCCGCGCAAGGATTTCCTGCTGGAAATCGAGTGCGTCGCCGAAGTGGAGTGATGGCCATGGGCAAGATCGAAGCGCGCCTCGCGGAACTGGGTATCGTGCTGCCCGATGCGCCCATCATCAAGGCCAACCCGGCGCTGGTGCCCGGTGTGGCGGTGGGCAACCTGTTCTTTTGCCAGGGCGCCCTGGGGCACCACAACGGCGAGTTCCCCTACCTGGGCAAGGTGGGTGACAAGGTCTCGGTGGACGAGGCCTACCAGTCGGCCCGGCTGTGCGCGATCAACCACCTGGCCCAGGCCAAGGCGGTGCTCGGCGACCTGGACCGGATCGTGCGTGTCGTGCAGCTGCTGATCTACGTCAACGGTGCGCCCGGTTTCGAGCGCGCGCCCTACGTCTCCAACGGCGCGTCGGACCTGTTCGTGGAGGTGCTGGGCGCGGAGCGCGCGGCGATGGCGCGCGCCAGCCTGAGCGTGCCCGACCTGATCTACACGGCGCCGGTCGAGACGATCTGCACCTTCGAAATCCAACCCTGACCTTCTCCCCCGTTACGCGCAAAGGACCACCACCATGCAAAGACGTCATCTCATCCAAGCCCTGGGCCTCGGCAGCCTCACGTCGGCATGGCCGGCCTTTGCCGAGGCTTTTCCCTCCCGCCCCATCACGCTGGTGAGCCCCTGGGCGGCGGGTGGCACGAACGACCTGCTGTGCCGCCTGCTGGCGCGCGAGGCCGGTGGCGTGCTGGGCCAGCCCATGGTGGTGGACAACAAGCCGGGCGCCAGCGGTGTCGTCGGCACCACGGCCGTGGCCCGCTCCAAGCCGGACGGCTACACGCTCACGCTGGGCAGCACGCCCGGTTACGCCACCGCGCCCGCGCTGTACCCGAACCTGCCCTACGACCCGCTCAAGGACTTCACACCCATCATCGGCGTGGCGACCGTGCCCAACGTGCTGGTGGTGCCGCCTTCGCTGCCGGTGAACTCGGTGCAGGAACTCATCGCCTACGTCAAGGCGCGTCCCGGCCAGGTGACGTACGCCTCGGTGGGCAATGGCTCCACCCAGCACCTGTGCGCCAAGCTGTTCGAGCGCATGACCGGCACAGAGATGATCCACGTGCCCTACAAAGGCACGGCGCCCGCGATGCAGGACCTGCTGGCCGGTCGCGTCACGCTGGCGTTCGAGAACATGCCGCCGTTGCTGCCGCAGATCCGCAGCGGCGCCCTGAAGGCGCTGGCGGTCACGTCGTCGCAGCGCGTGGCGCAACTGCCCGACACGCCCACCCTGGCGGCCTCGGGCCTGGCCGATTTCGGCGCGTCCGTGTGGTACGCGGTCTTCGCCCCGGCGGGCGTGCCCGCGCCGATCGTGGCGCAGCTGCAGAACGCCTTCACGCAGGCCCTGCGCCAGCCGTCGGTGACGGCGCAGCTCGCGCAGCTGGGCCTGACCACGCTGGCCTCGGACGCGGCGGCCACCAAGGCCTTCGTGCAGGCCGACGCCACCAAGTGGGGTGGCATCATCCGCTCGGCCGGCATCACGGCGGATTGAAGCAACAGCAGCAGGAGCACAGCGCATGAGTGAGAAGCAACAGGCCGACGGGCGCCTGGCGGGGCGCACCGCCCTCGTCACCGGCGCGGGCAAGGGGCTGGGCCGCGCGATCGCGCTGGGCTTTGCCGCGGCGGGGGCCGACGTGGTGCTGATGGCGCGCACGCGCAGCGACCTGGAGGCCGTGGCCCGCGAGGTCGAGGCGCTCGGCCGGCAGGCCCTGGTGGCCGTGGCCGACGCCACCGACTCGCGGCAGGTCGATGCGGTGGTGGAACAGGCGGTGGCGCGCTTCGGCCGCGTGGACGTGCTGGCCCATGCGGCCGGCGGCAGCCTGCGCAAGCCCAGCGTGGAGGTGACGGACGAGGAATGGGACGGCGTCATTTCGGCCAACCTCTCGTCCACCTTCAAGGTGTGCCGCGCCGTGGGCCGGCACATGCTGGCGCAGGGCGGCGGTTCCATCATCAACCTCTCGTCCACCGCCGGCATGCGGGGCCGGGCCGGCAACGCGCCGTACTCGGCGGCCAAGGCGGCGGTCATCAACCTCTCGCGCGCGCTGGCGATGGAGTGGGCACCGAAAGGGGTTCGCGTCAACGTGCTCGCGCCGGGCCGTTTCCTCACGCCGCTGACCGAGGCCGAAATGTCGGTGCCCGAGAAGTACGCCGCCTTCGTGCGCCAGGTGCCGCTGGGCCGCATCGGCAAGCCCGAGGAAATCCAGGACATCGCGGTGTGGCTGGCCTCGGATGCCTCGGCCTACGTGACCGGCAGCACCATCACGCTGGACGGCGGGCAGACGCTCGCCTGACCGCCGGCTTCTTCTTTTTTTTGAATCCGACGCCCCGGCGACATGGCCGGGGCGGGAGCCTTCCTGTCGCTTTCACCATGCCATCCGCTCTCTCGAACATCCTCGCGCTCAAGGACTTCGCGCCGCTCGCGCAGCGCCGCCTGCCCCGGCCCATTCACGGTTATGTGGCGGGCGCGGCAGAGGACAACGTCTCGCTGCGCCGCAACCAGGACGCGATGAACGCCTATGGCTTCGTGCCGCGCGTGCTGGTGGACGTGTCGCACCGCACGCAGCAGCAGTCGCTGTTCGGCACCCCCTACGCCAGCCCGTTCGGCATCGCGCCCATGGGGCTGGCCGCGCTCTCCGCCTACCGGGGCGACATCGCGCTGGCCAGGGCCGCGCGCGAGGCTGGCATCCCCGCGATCCTGAGCGGCTCCTCGCTCACGCCGCTGGAGGACGTGGCCCAGGCCGCGCCGGGCACCTGGTTCCAGGCCTACCTGCCGGGTGACGAGGCGCGCATCCTGGCGCTGCTGCAGCGCGTGCGCAGCGCGGGCTACGAGACGCTGGTGGTCACGGTGGACATCCCCGTGAGCGCCAACCGCGAGAACAACGTGCGCAACGGGTTCTCGACGCCGCTGCGGCCGAGCCTGCGCCTGGCGTGGGAAGGCGTCTCGCACCCGCGCTGGCTGCTGGGCACTTTCGCCAAGACACTGTGGCGGCACGGCATGCCACATTTCGAGAACTCGTTCGCCGAGCGCGGCGCGCCCATCCTCTCGCGCAATGTGCTGCGCGACTTCTCGCACCGCGACCATCTGGACTGGTCCTTCGTGCAGCGCATCCGCGCCTTCTGGCACGGGCCGCTGGTGATCAAGGGCATCCTCAGCGTGGCCGACGCGGTGAAGGCCAAGGCGCTCGGGGCCGACGGCGTCATCGTCTCCAACCACGGCGGGCGCCAGCTCGACGGGGCGGTGGCGCCGATGCAGGTGCTGGCGCGCATCGTCGACGGCGTGGCGGGCCTGCCGGTGATGGTGGACGGCGGCTTCCACCGCGGTTCGGACGTGCTCAAGGCGCTCGCGCTCGGGGCGCGCTTCGTCTTTGTGGGCCGGCCGTTCAACCACGCGGTGGCGGTGGCGGGCCAGCGCGGCGTGGCGCACGCCATCGAGCTGCTGCGTGCCGAGATCGACCGCAACATGGCCATGCTGGGCGTGACGGACTGCGGGCAGCTCGACCGCGATCTGCTGCTGCCGGCGTCAGGGGGCTGAACGGGGCGCGCGCTGGTCCACCGAGACCTTAAGGTCCTGCGCGGCCTGCAGGTGCTCGCGCAGCGCCGGCAGGTGCTTGGAGGCGAAGGCCTTGACCTCCGGGTCGCGCGATTCGAGCGCGGTTTTTTCGTACAGGGGAATGTTGCTCTTGTAGGCCTCCACGCCCATCTGGTTGAGGTAGCGGCGGTCGAAGGTGTCGTCGCCCAGGCCGGCGATGATCATTTCCTTGCCCTTCTGCAGCATCGACGGTTCGGTGGGCAGTTCCTGCTGCTTGGCGGCGGCGAGCGTGCGCAGCTCTTCGCCGACCCTGGTGTGCTCGTCGACCATGCGCTGCGCGAAGTCGCGCACCTTGGGGTTGCGTGCCTTGGTCAGGGCCAGGCGGCCGGCCGACACTTCGGCATGGCCGTTCTGGGCCGCCTGTTCCAGAAAGGTCTTGTCGATGGGCGCCAGAGGCTGCGCGAGGGCCGTCGTGATCCACAGCAGGGTGGTGGTGAACGCCAGGGCGGTCAGGGGACTGGCTCGGTGCGTCATGCGGGGCTCCTTCCTTGCATCCGTGGAATCCCATCACCGGCAAGGCGTGTGCCTGCGCCAGGCAGGAACGCCGTTTGCCCCGCAAAACGACCATGAGCCGCACCATTCGACTGCCCCCTTCGCCCCCGCCGGCCGATCCCAGCGAGCTGCTGGACTCGGTGGCGGGCGAGGAAGACCCGGGCGCGGCGCTCGATGCACCGGTGCCGCCGCCGCGCGCCCCGCTCAGGGACGCGGGGGCTGGCGGCTCACCAGCCGCGCCGCGGCCAGGTCCCAGCCGCCCCAGCCGCAGCTCTTGAAGAACACCGGGCCGCGGACCGGCCGGGGCGAGGCGAGCCAGTCGCCCAGGGTGGGCAGGGCCGTGACGTCGATGCCGGCCTGCAGCAGGTCGCCGGCCTCATGGTCGGCGTCGCGTGTGTCCACCACCAGGGTGCCGCGCGCGGCGAGATCGCGGCAGACCTCGGGCGCCCACTCCACCATGCGCGGCGTGAAGGCGCCCACGGCGGCCACGAAAGCGTCGTCGCGCGGTGTGCCGCGCAACGCCACCTGCTGCGCCGGCGTGGTGCTCACCACCAGCGGGCAGTCGGCCAGCGCGGCATCGGGGTTGTCCACGCGGCGCGCGTCCAGGCCCAGCGTGCGCGCATGGGCTACCAGGGCGTCGGCGCTCGCGGCCTGGCGCGAGGCGATGCGCACCTCGCGCACGCCCAGCCCGGCGGCGAAGGCCTCCAGGTGCGAACGGCCCTGCACGCCCGCGCCCACGATGAGCAGCGGTCCGTCGCGCCGGGGCGCGAGATGGCGCGCGGCCAGCAGGGACACGGCGGCGGTGCGGCGCGCGGTCACGGTGGGGCCGTCGAGCAGGGCGGTGCGCTGGCCGGTGGCGGCGTCGAACACCACGATGTCGCCCTGGATGCTGGGCAGCTGGCGCGTGCCGTTGTCGGGCACGAAGGTGATGAGCTTGGTGATGGCCACGCGCGCGTCGGTCGCGGGCATCACGAACAGGCTGCCGCCGCCGGGCAGGGGCTGCACGATGCGCGCCGGCACGACCACCGAGGGGTCGCGCAGCAGCGCTTCGATTTCGTCGGCCAGCGCCGGGTAGGGCAGCGCGGCGGCGGTGGCGTCGGGGCTCACTTCATTCGGTAGCGGTAGACGCCGTCGGCGCCCGTTTCGCGCACGGCTTCGTCGCGCGCGAGCAGGTGGTTGAGGTGGGCCACGCCTTCGCCGGTGGCCATGCCGAGCAGCTCGCCGTTGCTGTCGATGGCGCGCGCGAACAGCGCGCCGAACACGTCCACCGTGCGCCGGGGCGATTCGGCGAGGCTGCGGCGCAGGCGCTGCAGGCCGCGTTCGTGGCCCTGCGCCAGGCGGTCGAGCCGTGCGTGCAGGCCACGGAAGGGCTCACCGTGCGCGGGCAGCACGAGCAGGTGGTCGCCCAGCGTGGAGCGCAGGCGCTCGATGCTGGCGATCCAGTCGCCCAGCGGGTCGGCATCGGGCTCGGTGGGGAACACGCTCACGTTGGACGAGATGCGGGGCAGCACCTGGTCGCCCGAAACCAGCACGCCGAGCGACTCGCTGACGAGGCAGGCGTGTTCGGGCGAATGGCCCCGGCCGATGATGACGCGCCAGTCGTGGGCGCCGATGCGCACCGTCTCGCCGTCGCTCAGGCGGCGGAAGCTGTCGGGCAGCGTGTGCATGTACTTGCTGTAGCCGCCGAAGCGGGTGCGGTAGATGTCCAGCGCTTCTTCGTTCCAGCCCATCTGGCGGTAGAACTGGATGGCGTCTTCCGGGGCTTCGCGGCCGGTGTCGGCCACCAGCGTGCGGCAGGTGAGGTACTCGAGCCGGGTCATCCACAGCCGGCACTGGAACTTGCGCGTGAGCCAGCCGGCCATGCCGACGTGGTCGGGGTGCATGTGGGTGCAGAAGACGCGCGTGATGCGCGGGCCCTGGGGCGTGGCGGCCAGGGGGCCTTCGGGCCCGGTGAGCTGGCGCCAGGCGGCCAGCGTCTCGGGCGTCTTGGTGCCGGTGTCGATGACGGCCCAGCCCGTGCCTTGCTCGTCCTCGTCGGCCACGGCCCAGAGGTTGATGTGGTTGAGCGCGAACGGCAGCGGCATGCGCAGCCAGAGCACGCCGGGCGCGATCTCGCGCACCTGGCCGGGCGCGGGCGGCTCACCGCAGGGGTACTGCAGGGCGTAGGGGGTGTCGGGGGCGCTGGCCGGATCGTCCGGGCGGCCGTCGGAGGTGGGGGCTTCGGGCATCCGGGGATTATTTCAGAAGGCCCCCCGCCGCGCTGTCACCCCCGGTGGTCAGACCTCGCGCGCGCCGGCCCACCAGCCGCTCATGAGGCTGGCGGGTTTGGTGCAGGCGCACACCCGCGCGCTGCTTTCCCAGGACTCCACCTGCACGTTCAGGCCGGCGAACACGCCGTAGCCGGCGCCCGCGCAGATGACCTCGTGCGCGCTCAGGCTCTCGCCCGCGCGGATGGTGCCTTCGGCCAGGATCGAGCGGCCGGCCTTGATGCCCCAGCCGGCTTCCAGGTGCATGGCGCTCTCGATGCTGCCGCCGGCCTGGATGCCGTCGCCCGCGCGGATGCTGTCGCGCGCCGTGAGCCGGCCGCCCACCACCAGGCTCTTGCCGCACACGATCGGCCCCTGCGTGACCAGGTCCTGGCCCACATGGGCGTTGCCGGTCACGTTGAGCGGGCCGCCGCACCACAGGTCCCAGGCGGCGCGGATGTCGCCGCCGCAGCGCAGGTGCTCGCGCGCCTCGATGCCCCAGGCCGCCTTGAGGTGGCCGGCGACCTCCATGGAGCCGTCGCTGCGCACCGTGCCGCTTGCCTTGATGTCATCGCCCGAGACCAGGGACTGGCCGACCACGATGCTGCCGCCGGCCTGGATGCCCCGCCCGGTGCGGATCAGGGTGTCGACCTCGATGTTGCCGCGCACCAGCAGCGAGCCGGCGAACACCAGGGCCTCGGCGTTCACGGCGTCCACTTCCAGCACGGCATTGGTCGGGCCGAACTGCGAGAGCAGCCAGCAGGCGTCGCTCACCCGGCCGGCGTCCACCAGGGCGTCCAGCAGGTCCTGGTAGTTGCTGCCGTTCTCATGGTGGCGCAGGAACCAGCGAAAACCGTCGGCGCAGGGCTGCTTGGTCTTGATGAATTGTTTGGTCAGGTCCATGGCGGTCGTCATCCCTGGCTCGCCATCACGGGCACCGGTTCGGGCATGCCGTCGAAGGGCACGACGAGCACGTCGCTCTCGGCCCACTTGGCCAGCCGCTGGGCCACGCTGCCGGTGAAGAAGCGCGTGAGCGTGGAGACGCGGCGCTTGCCGACCACCACCAGCTCGGCCCGGGTGGCCTGCTGCTGCAGGGCGGTCTGGTACGCGGGGTCGCCGTTGCCGACGTCGAAGGCCATGGCGCTGGGCGACAGGCCCAGCGTGCGCGTGAGCTGGATCAGGCGGTCCTTGGCCTGCTGGCGCGAGCCGAGGCGATTCGCGCGGATGGCGTCGAAGGACACGTCCGCCGAACGCAACCGGGACTCCTCGATGGTGTCGATGGCGTGGAACAGCTGGAGCGCGGAGGGGCTGGCGAACTGGCGGGCGTAGCTGATCAGATCGCGCGAGCGCGGCGAGAGGTCCACCGCCACCAGCACCTGCTCGTAGTTGCGCTCGGCCGCCTGCTTGACCACCAGCACCGGGCAAAGGCTTTCGTGCACGAACTGGTCGAGCGTGGTGCCCCGGTAGAAGGTCTTCCAGCGGCGCTGCAACAAGGGGCCCATCACCAGCAGGCTGGCGTTGCGGCCTTCGCGCACCACGTCCTCCAGGGTCACGGGGTTGCGCTCCAGGGCGTGCGCGCGGATGCCGTGGCGCCGGGTCAGCTGCCGCGCGCGCTGCGACAGGCGCGCGATCGGATCGCTGAAGAAGCGGTGGGGTTCTTCCGCGAAGTGCATGAGCCGCAGAGGGGCGTTGTGTTGGCCGGCAAGGAGCGCGGCCCGATCCAGTGCGTGCTCGGACTGTGTCGTGAAGTCGGTGAGGGCGAGAATGGAATCGAAGGTCATGGGACATCCTGGACGTGCGGGGGCCAACCCCAAGGCGCTGGGCCGGTGGGGGCG